>USOF01000150.1 GCA_900556285.1 uncultured Collinsella sp.
ATCCTTACCGTCCTTCGCGACATCTCTACTAAGGCCGATGAGTGCGAAAAGAAGCGCATGACCGCCGAGGAAGCTCTCGACGCCATCGTCGTAGAGGCGTACCAGTCCGTTGCCCGCACCCCCGACCTGCTTCCCGTTCTGAAGGAGAACGGCGTGGTCGACTCCGGCGCCTTTGGCTTCGCCATCTTCCTTGAGAACTTTGTGGCTGCAGCACTTGGCCGCAGCACCGTTGTCGAGGATTTCTCCGCCACGTTTGATTCCGCTGGCTCTGCCCGCGACGCGGCCCTTGGTCGCGTTGAGATCGAGGCCAACGACGATTGGGAGGGCTCGGAGTTCCGCTACTGCAACGAGTTCCTGTTTAAGGCCGACGCCCCGTTTGACGAGGACGAGTGCCTTAAGTTCCTGGGTTCCATGGGCGACTGCGAGCTACTCGTGGGCGCCTATCCCGACTACAAGATCCATGTGCACTCCAACACCCCCAACCTGGTGCTCGAGCACATGCTGCAGCTCGGTCAGATCTATGAGGTCTTTATCCACAACATGGAGATGGAGGCCCACGACCGTACCGCCAAGATCCACGAGGATCAGGAAAAGGCCGCCGAGCCCGCCAAGGCGCTGGGCTTTGTCGCCGTTGCCGCCGGTTCCGGCGAGGCCGACATCCTCAAGTCCCTCGGCGTCGACGTGATCGTGTCCGGTGGCCAGACTATGAATCCCTCGACCGCCGACCTGCTGGGCGCGGTGGACCAGGTCAACGCGACCTCGGTCATCATCTTGCCCAACAACGGCAACATCCGCATGGCCGCTGAGGCTGCTGCCTCAGCCTGCACCGACAAGAAGGTCGCCGTCGTTCCCACCAAGACCGTCCCGCAGGCCTTCTCCGCGCTGTTCGCGGTCCTGCCCGATTCCGAGCTCGAGGATGCCGTCGCCGCCATGGTCGACGCCATCAGTGAGGTCCGCGATGGCGAGGTCACCCGCGCCGTGCGCGACTCCAGTGCCTCTGACGGTTCTCCGATTCACTCCGGTGACGTCATGGGTATCATCGCCGGCTCCATCGACGTGGTCGGCTCCGACGTGAAGCAGGTCACGCTCGACTGCATCAACCGCATGCAGGAGGAAGAGGAGGGCGACGCGCTGACGATTCTGGCCGGCGAGGAACTGTCCGATGAGGCCTTCCAGGAGATCGTTGACGCTATCGAGGAGGCTCAGCCCGATCTGGAGATTGACGCCCATCGTGGCGAGCAGCCGCTCTATCCCGTGATCTTCTCGATCGAGTAGGCAACTGCCCATGTCCGAGCTGTGCTCCGTGCCGCGCGTCTCGGAGCGCTTTGCCCAGAGCAATGCGCTCGACGAGGATATCGCGCGACTCAAATATGTTTCGGGTAAACGTGAGGAGGCCCTTCGCCGTCTGGGAATTCGGACGGTGGGGGACCTCCTTCTCCATATCCCTCATCGATACCTCGACTTTACCCGTTCGTGGTCCATCGAGATGGCGCCCATCGGTACCGTGTGCACCATCATCGCCACGGTCGACCGTATCGTCCAAAAGCAGCCGCGTCCGCGCATGCAGGTGACTGAGGTCTCACTTGTTGACGAGACGGGCGTTCTGCAGGTCGCCTTTTTCCGCCAGCCCTGGATTGCCCAGCAGCTTAAGCAGGGCGACCGCCTGGCCGTGATGGGCAAGGTCGAGTTTGCCTACGGCTTTAAGCAGATGGCCTCGCCCCACTTTGAAAAGCTCGAGGACGGGCGCGCCGCAGGCACCATTCTGCCGGTCCATTACGTGAGCGATGGCGTGAGCCAGGCGTGGATGCGCCGCATCGTAAGCGGCGCGCTCGAGGTCGTCGGCAATCCGTTCGATCCGATTCCCGCGCCGCTGCGCGCAAAGCGGAAGCTCATGAGCAATGCCCGCGCGTTGCGTTCGATCCACTTTCCCTCGAGCATGGCTGAGCGCGACATCGCACGCCGGCGTCTTGCCTACGAGGAGTGCCTCTACCTGCAGCTGGCGCTGCGTCTGCGCAACGACGGCGGCCTGGTCGATGTGGTGCCCTATGCCCACACTGCGGGCGAGCATCTGGGCGCGCTAAAACAGGCCCTTCCGTTTTCGCTGAGCGACGAGCAGGAGGCCGCATTCCAAGACATCCTGCATGACATGTGCGATGGCGGACGCGTGATGAACCGTCTGCTGCTGGGCGATGTCGGTACCGGTAAGACCGCCGTTGCCGCCTGCGCGCTGGCTGTGGCTGCCGATAGCGGCACGCAGGCCTGCGTTATGGCGCCCACGGGCGTGCTGGCGCGCCAATATGCCGATAAGACCGGCCCTCTGCTCTCGCAGGCCGGCATGTCCTGGGCGCTTCTGACGGGCGCCACGCCGGCCGCAGAGCGCGAGCGCATCCATGCCCAGCTGGAATCGGGCGAGCTTGACGTGCTCTTTGGCACCCATGCGGTGCTTTCGGATAACGTTGCGTTCAAGCATCTGTCGCTCGTGGTCATCGATGAACAGCACCGGTTTGGTGTGGGCCAACGCAACGCCCTGCGCGCGAAGGGGCCGGGTGCCGATCTGCTCGTTATGACGGCGACGCCCATCCCGCGTACGCTGGCGCTTTCGGTCTACGGCGATCTGGACACGAGCATCATTCGCCATCGGCCCGTCCATGGTGCTGGCGTGACGACACGCGTGCTCACCGAGTCGAGCCGTGACCTCGCCTATGGCGCCATCCGCGAGGCGCATGAAAAGGGTCAGCAGGCCTACGTGATTTGTCCGCTCGTGGAGCCGAGTGACTCGGCCGATGAGCTGGAAGACGTGCCCGGTATTGCTCGCGACGACGAGGGCCGCGTAACCGTCCCCGTGCCGCTGCACGATACGGCAACCGAGCTCGACCGACTGCGTCTTGCGTTGCCGGGGCTTACCGTCGAGCGCCTTCACGGCCGCATGCCGGCGGGGGAGAAGGACCAGGTTATCGATGCCTTCAAGCGTGGCGAGATTGACGTGCTCGTCTCGACTACGGTGGTCGAGGTGGGCGTCGACGTGCCTAACGCCACCGTCATGGTCATCGAGAACGGCGAGCGCTTTGGATTGGCTGCCCTGCACCAGCTGCGCGGCCGCGTGGGCCGTGGCAGTGTGTCGGGCACGTGCCTGGTCATGACGCACTCCAAGGGCAACGGCGGCGCATCGGCGGCACAAGACCGTCTCCAGTCGCTCGAAAAGACCTCGGACGGCTTTACGCTCGCCCAGATGGACCTGCGCCTGCGCCATGAAGGCGAGATCCTGGGTTATCGCCAGCATGGTGGTGTGACCCTGCGCTTTGTCGACCTGGACGCCGACGAGGAGCTGATCGAGTGGGCCCATTTGGACGCGGTCGAGCTCTTGCGGTATGCTTGCAACCTTGACTCTGTGGCGACGCGTCCCTTGCGCGACGCGGTCGCCATGCGTTATCGACATATCTTTAAGGAGGTCAGCGGAGGATGAGAATCATCGGCGGCGAATGGCGCGGTCGTAAGATCGAGGAGCCCCGTGGTCGCGATGTCACCCGCCCCACGACTGATCGCGTGCGCGAGGCGTGCGCATCTATGGTCATGTCGGCATTCGATTTCGATTTGGACGAGGTTCGTGTGTTGGACGCCTTTGGCGGCTCCGGTGCCTTAGGGTTAGAGATGCTCTCTCGTGGGGCCCGCTCGCTCACGACGTTTGAGATCGATCGCAACGCCGCGCGGCTCATTACCAAGAATATCGAGTCGCTCTGCCATGACCGTGCGTGTTGGCGCGTGGTCACGGGCGACATGCTGACGAGTGCCTCACGCGGTCGTGTACCGGGCGGCCCCTTTGATCTGGTCCTGCTCGACCCGCCCTATGCTTTTGGTGCCGAGCCGGTCGAGGAACTGCTGCAGAATCTGGCCCAGCAGGGTCTGCTTGCGTCTGGCGCTTACGCCCTGTTTGAGCATGCCGCCGCCGATGCGGGCGCGCATCCGGCAGACTTTGAGACTGTACGTGAGAAGCGCTACGGCATTACCTCGGTCGACCTGCTCCGTTGGGTCGGCGATGACGATGGTGAGGGCGATAGCGCCGGCACCGATGCTGACACCAATGATGCCACGACGTTTCAGG
>USOF01000151.1 GCA_900556285.1 uncultured Collinsella sp.
TCAGGAGTCTCGTGGGCTCGGAGATGTGTATAAGAGACAGGATCTAAACAGTGGTGACGAGTCCTCTTACATCTTTAAGCACCATATTTCGCGCATTGAGCAGCAGCTTTCCTACTACGATCGCACCTATGCCTGGCAGGAGAACAAGGATCAAGCCGTGGTGGATTATATCGCGAGCATGACGGACGGTTATTTCTGCGAACTGACGAGCAAGCTGTTCCCGGGTCTAAAGTTTCCGCATCGTACCTATATTAACGAACGGTAGTTCGTATCCTTTCGGTATACTGGTTAGTTGAAAACGTTTTTGATTGATACACGGGATGGCTATGGACGACCTTTTTTCTGCTTCGACGCGCGAGCGTTCCTTTCAGAATGCGCCGCTTGCGGTGCGTATGCGCCCCAATTCGCTCGACGAGTATGTGGGCCAGCAAAAGGCCGTCGGTAATGGCTCATGGTTGCGTGCCGCGATCGAACACGACGTGCTTTCCAGTGTGATTTTGTATGGGCCGGCTGGTACGGGTAAGACGACGCTGGCCCATATTATCGCCAACCATACTAAGAGCGAGTTTGTCGAGGTCAGCGCTGTGACGGGCACCGTGAAGGACTTGCGCCGCGTGATTGATGAGGCCAAGACGCGCCTGAATACCTACGACCGCCGCACCATTCTATTCATCGATGAGATTCACCGCTTCTCTAAGTCGCAGCAGGATGCCCTGCTGCATGCAGTTGAGAACCGTACCGTCATTATGATTGGCGCCACGACGGAGAATCCGTACTTCGAGGTCAACTCGGCACTGTTGTCGCGTGGGCGTGTGGTGGAGCTTGAGCATCTGAAGGATGAGGATATCGCCACGCTTATTGAACGTGCGCTTGAGGCACCGCAGGGCTTGAACGGTAAGTTCTCGGCCGATGAGGATACGGTCAAGACCATCTGCACGCTGGCAGCGGGTGACGCTCGCTCGGCGCTCACGACGCTCGAGCTTGCGAGCGAGATTGCCGTCACGCGTCCCGATACCGAGGGAACGCCAGCGCCCGCGGCGGGGGAGCGCTATCCCATCACCGTGGATGACGTGAAGATCGCCAACCCGCGTCGCGGCTTTACATACGACAAAAACGGCGACATGCACTACGACATCATCAGTGCGTTTATTAAGTCTATGCGCGGTAGTGACCCCGATGCCACGATCTATTGGCTCGCGCGCATGATCGATGCTGGGGAGGATCCTAAGTTTATCGCTCGCCGTATTATGATTCACGCTTCTGAGGATGTTGGCAACGCCGACCCGCAGGCGCTTTTGGTGGCGCATGCCGCGTTTAAGTCTGCTGAGGTCATTGGCTATCCCGAGTGCCGCATTAACCTTGCTCAGGCTGCACTCTATGTGTGCTTGGCGCCTAAGTCAAACGCATGTGAGGCCTCGATTGACGCGGCGTTGGCCGATATTCATAGCAGCGGTTTACGTGAGGTGCCGAGTTATTTGCGCGATCGTCATCGCCCAGGTAGCGACGAATACGGTGTATATAAGTATCCGCATGATTATCCCGAAGGCTGGGTCGATCAGCGCTATTTGCCCGAAGGCTTGGAACGCGGTGCATTTTGGCAGCCTGCCGGCCGCGGTTGGGAAGAATGGCGCGTAGAGCAAAGTGAACGCGACCGCAGCGGGAATGCACCGAAGTAGCTGCTGATAATTTTGTCCCACGTTGCTGCTCATGGCATGTTCGGTCCCCTTTGGGGTACCATGGAAACCGTCTGTATATCGATTCCTTTGGGAGGCTTGTATGAGTCCCATTCAAATCGCTCTGCTGCTGCTCGCTGTTGCCGGCGTGTGGGCCATCGTTGAGCTCGCGCTTACCCTGCGCAAGACCCGTACCGTTGTCGACTCGCTCGATAAGACCGTTAACGACCTCAACAACACCATCGCCGAGGCTCAGCCTGTGGTGGCAAAGCTCGATGGCGCTGTCGATGAGCTTACGCCGGCGCTTGCCCAGATGGAGCCGCTGCTTAAGTCGAGCAAGACGGCAGTTGATGCCCTTACCTCCAATCTCGTAGAGGTCGAAGCCGTGGTTCGCGACATTTCTGAGGTCACCGGTAGCATGGCCGAGGCCAGCAATGCTGTGTCGAGCGTGACCGACTCTGCCGCCGGTGCTGTGCAGAAGCTCTTCAATAAGGTGAAGGCTCCTGCAGCTGAAGCCGAGCGCAAGCTTTCCGCTGCCGCCGAAGAAGCCGAGCAGCCGACCGAGCGCGTCTTGATTGGCAAGGCGGAGGACGAGGCCGCCGATGGCGCAGATGTGGCTCAGAAGTCTGTATCCAAGCCGGCTCAGTATTACACCTATACGCCCGCCGAGACCTCTGAGGAGTCCTGCGATGAGTAGCGAAGCAACCTGCCCTATCACGCTGACCGTTGCCGGTGACCCGCGTCTCGCTCGCCTTGTGCGCATGACGGCAGCCAACGTTGGTGCCCTGTGCTCTATGTCTGTCGATCGCATTGAGGACATCCGCATGGCTGCCGAGGAGGCTTTCATCTTTGGTTGCACCGCGGTCGACTGCGATGACATCACCATCAAATTCGATGTCGATGAGACCCACGTTGGCATGACTATTACCTTTGGCGACCAGGCTACGGTCGATGAAGACGACCAGGCTGCGGTGTATGCCGAGCTCATCCTCGCGAGCGTGTGCGACTCCTACGAAAAGACTGCGGCGCCCCTGACGCTTTCCCTCGACCTCAAGGCGGATATTTAATATGACCGAACGTTCCCGGAGCGGCAAGACCGCTTGGGACAAGGAGAAAACCCGCGAGCTGTTTCGTCGCTACAAGGAGACCGGTGATCCGGACGCCCGCGAGCAGCTCGTCATGTCCCATATGAACCTGGTAAGGTTTCTTGCCAACAAATTTAAGAATCGCGGCGAGCCGCTCGACGACCTCATGCAGGTCGGCTATCTGGGTTTGCTCAAGGCTATCGACCGCTTTGACCCTGAGCGCGGGCTCGAGTTCACAACGTTTGCGACACCCACTATCTTGGGCGAGATCAAACGCCATTTCCGCGACAAGGGCTGGAGCGTGCGCGTGCCCCGTCGCTTGCAGGAGCTCTCGGCCAAGGTCAACCAGGCTACCGATAAGCTCACCAACGAGCTACAGCGCTCGCCTAAGGTTGAGGAAATCGCTGAGTACTTGGACGTGACGGTCGATGAGGTGCTGGAGGCCATGGAATCGTCTTCGGCCTATACCTCGGTGCCCATCGAGGCTCCTGGTGCGTCCGATTCCGACGATGCCCCCTCGATTCTCGATCGCTACGCCGACGACGACAATGAGCTCGACTTTACCGATGACCGCTTGGTGATCGAGGAAGCCATCCGTGATTTCTCGCCGCGCGAGCGCGAGGTTATCGAGCTGCGCTTTGTAAAGGGCATGACCCAGATCGAGATCGCCAAGAAGCTGGGTATTTCTCAGGTGCAGGTTTCGCGCCTGCTGCGCCGCACGCTTAAGAAGATTCAGGACAAGATCGACCCCGACGGAGTGATGATTCGTTCATCAGTGAGCGCCCCCAACAAACCGATCGCGTGCTGCGCGACACCCGCATTCTGACGCTTCGCATTTGGGCTGTTGTCGGCTGCATTGTCATCGCCGCTGTCATCTTTAACCTTATGGGCATGCTGGCGCCGGTTATCGAGTTTCTCGCCGTTGGTTCCATCATTGCCTTTGTGATGTCCCCGATTACCAATTGGCTCGAGCATCATGGCGTGAATCGCGGCATCGGTTCGCTTATCGCGCTAATTGTTGTTGTTGCCGTGCTCGTCGGTGTCGTTTGCATCTTGTCGCCGATTCTCTTTGGTCAGATCATGGAAGTCCTGAGCCGCCTGCCCGAGCAGCTTCGTGTTGCGGGTGGCGACCTCAACGAGATGATCTCGAATGCCAAGACGCTTAACAACACGCCGCTCAAGGAGTATTTGGACGATAATCTTTCGTCGCTGGTCACCGTGGCATCGAAGTATGTGTCTCAGATCGCTGCCGAGCTTGGCCGCGGTGTGTTCCCGCTCATCACCAATACGGCCTCGCAGCTGTTCGTGATCTTTCTTGGTCTGGTGCTTG
>USOF01000152.1 GCA_900556285.1 uncultured Collinsella sp.
GTGCAAAACTGCGCTGAAAGCCCCGATTCTGAGTCCCAACGCCTCTAGAGCCGCTCGTTTTTTTACAGGATGCGGCCCATGGTGCCTGCCTTTCGCCCAAAATCCAGTATGCAGGCACCCTCGGCTGCTGAATACTCCCAAAAATGCACGCCGCATCCTACCCCAGGCACCCGCAGCAAGAAGACGAATAGTCTCGGCCTCCCCAGTCACCGCAGGAGGCCCTAGGGCTTACCTCCCAAATCTTTCCGCAGGACGGAAGGATCCCGCCGCGCGAAGCGCACGGCGGGGCTCCGACATGTCCGAGGACGATTTGGGAGGTAAGCCCTGGGGTCTCCGATGAGAGCAGTTTCGGCCGAGGCTATTCGTCGCCGAAGCTGATGCCCAACGCCTTGGCCTCGCGCACCAGATCGCTCTGGGGATCGACATACTTGAGCTTGCCGGCGACATCCTCGAGCGGCATGTGACACATCTTGCCGTCACGCAGGGCGATCATGTAGCCAAACTCGCCGCGTAGACAGCCCAGCGCCGCCTCGACGCCGCACTGGGTCGCAAAGATGCGGTCCTGGGCGTTGGGCTGGCCGCCGCGCTGCGTGTGGCCGGGGATGGCGACGCGGGTCTCGCGACCGGTCTTGGCCTCGATCTCCTTGGCGATGTCGTAGACGATCGACGGGCTCGTGCGCTCGGCGAGTTTCTTCTTGTACTCCTTCTTGGACAGCGCCGCGTCCTCCTTGGAGATAGCGCCCTCGGCGACGGCCACGATGGTAAAGCGGCTGCCGGTCTCCATGCGATGCTCGATGGTCTTGATGACGTTATCCATGTCGTAGGGGATCTCGGGAATCAAGATGACATCCGCGCCGCCCGCGACGCCGGCGTACAGCGGGATCCAGCCAACCTTGTGGCCCATGATCTCGATAACGAATACGCGCCCATGGCTCGAAGCGGTGGTGTGAATGTCGTCGATGCATTTGGTGGCGACGTCGATGGCGCTCGTAAAGCCAAACGTCATCTCGGTGCCCCAGGTGTCGTTATCGATGGTCTTGGGCAGAGCGATAACGTTGAGGCCCTCTTCGCGCAGGCGGTTGGCGGTCTTGGTGGAGCCGTTGCCGCCCAGCATAAACAGGCAGTCGAGCTGTAACTTGTGATAGGTGTGGACCATCGCGGGCACCTTCTCGACGCCGTCGGCCTCGGGAATGTTCAGGCGCTTGAACGGCGTGCGGCTCGTGCCCAAAATGGTGCCGCCGCGGGTGAGGATGCCGCTAAAATCGGCGGGCGTCATGACGCGGAACCTGCTGTAGATAAGGCCCTGGTAGCCGTCCTCAAAACCATAGATCTCGATAGGCTCTTCGCTATTGGTCATAAGCGTTTTGACGATGCCGCGCATGGTGGCGTTGAGCGCCTGGCAGTCGCCGCCACTAGTAAGAAGACCGATCCTAAGCATGGTGAATCCTTCCGGGCAAGTTATAACATGCGCATAAGTTTACCCCCGCACACTGTTGATACGGGGGTAAAACGTGTTAGCTCAAATGTATAGAAATGTAAGCAACGTCAGGCCAGCGTAAGGACGACGGTGCCAGCTCCTTACAGTGCGAAGGCGTCGACGTCGCCCCAGTGGCGGCGCAGCGTAATAGCGGCGGCGGGTTTGGTATTGTCAAAGACGACCGACCATTGCGTGTTACTGGTGATGTCTTCCGGATTGGGCTCTTGCGCCGCAGCGCGTAGGGCCTTCCAAGCGACTGCCTCGTCCTGGGCACCGATATGGGCGTCAAGGACATCGGCGATTGCGACGGCGCGCTCTTTACCATGGCCCAGCTCGCCATTCTTTTGGTTGGGCAGCACTTCGTCGCCATAGCAGGCATAGAAGTTCGTAACCTGGCGTACAGGAGTCACTTTGCATGCACGGTCGGGTCGCGCGGATCCCACTCCACCACCCGCGCGTCACCGGCGGCGTCGTTGATAAAGAAGTGGTAATCGCGTCCTGCCATGGCGTGCATGTCGTAGGCGGAAAGCAGGTCGACAGCTTCTTGCGTGGTGGCGGCACGGTCGAGCACCAGGCGGATGGCGAGCGAGGTATTGATGACGGGGCGTTGCGTGTCCTGGTCACAGGGCTTGGAATCCAGGGTGAGTACGGCAATGGACACGCCGCATTCGTTAATACCGTCGAGCTGGGCAAACGGGCCCATGAGTGCGGCGGCACGTCCCGCGACGGAGTCAAGCGGAGTGTTATCGCCCAGGTTGTTAAGGGCGGCAAACCCGATGGAGGCATAACCGCCGCGTGGGTGATTGCGCACCAGCAACGCCGAGGTGTCGTCCTTAAAGTCGTAATTGCGACCGGTGCGCACGCGGCCTTCGGCATCTACGGCGGCAAAGGCGCTGCAGGCAAACTGGGGCGCCTGGACATGTGCCGGCACGCCGGGCAACACCTGCGCCACCACAGCATCGATGTAGGCCTGATCGTCGCGCACGCCAGCGGCGATGATGCGGTCGAGGTCGTAGTCGTAGGCGACGTCGATTGCATACAGGTCATAGCCATCCGCATAGTCGGTCAAGCGCTTGAGCGACGCGGCGGACTTGATTTGCTTGCGGTAAACGATGCCGGCGGCAGCGGCAAGGCCGACGGCGGTTCCTGCAACACCGCAGGCGATGGCAATGTTACGTGGCTTCATGACGGCTCCTCTCGTCCTGTTAACGTAATTGTCGCAAAAGGTGCACGGGCATGATGGCTCAACTTGGCGAGCGGCGCGGGATTAAACATGGAATGAAAGGCGCGGCGCTGGCGCGGCGGGGTATGCTGGAGGGGACCATCAACCCAGCGAAAGGGGAGAGCATGACGGATCAGGAAACGCCCGAGCGCGTGCACGTGACTGCCGACGATATCGAGGCCGCCAACGACCTTATCGACTTTATCGAGGCATGCCCCAGCATGTTCCATACGGCGGCGACCATTATGGCCGAGCTCGACGAGGCGGGCTTTACCTACCTGCCCGAGAACGCGGCGTGGGACATCGAGCCGGGCGGTCGCTATTACACGCAGCGCAACACCTCGAGCGTTGTTGCCTTTAAGGTGGGCGAGGACCTTGCCGCGACGTGGGGCGAGGACGGCGTTGCCGGCGACTATCATTTCCAGCTCACGGCGTCGCACAGCGATTCTCCGACGTTTAAGGTTAAGGCCGTGCCCGAGCTCGACGGCGCAGGCGAGACGCTGCGCCTGAACACCGAGGCCTACGGCGGCATGATCGACTACACCTGGTTCGATCGCCCGCTGGCGCTGGCCGGTCGCGTGCTGGTGCGCGAGGGCGACCGTATTGAGAGCCGCCTGCTTGCCACCGAGCGCGAGGTCGCTATTATCCCGAGCCTCGCCATCCACATGAACCGCGGCGTTAACGAGGGCTTTGCGCCCAACCGAGCCGTTGACCTGTGTCCGCTCATCAGCGCCGGCGAGCTTAAGCCGGGTGACTTCGATGCCCTGATCGCCGAAGAGCTGGATGTTGAGCCCGAGCAGATCCTGGGTCGCGACCTGTTCCTGGTCAATCGTCAGGATGCACGCATCTGGGGCTGGGCCGACGAGTTTATCTCGACGCCCAAGCTTGACGACCTGGCCTGCGCCTATACCTCGCTACAGGCATTTTTGGGCGCCGAGAACGCGCACGACGTTTCGGTCTTCTGTTGCTTTGATAACGAGGAGGTTGGCTCCGAGACCAAGCAGGGCGCCATGTCGACGTTCTTAGCCGACGCGCTGCGCCGCATTAACGGATCGCTGGGCTTTGACGACGAGTCGTACCATCGCGCCCTTGCCGCATCGATGCTCGTGAGCTGCGACAACGCGCATGCCGTGCACCCCAACCACGCCGAGAAGTGCGATGCGCGCAACCAGGTTGTGCTCAACGGCGGCATCGTCATCAAGGAAGCCGCCAACCAGCACTACTGCACCGATGCCTTTAGCCGCGCGGTGTTCCAGGCTATTTGCTGTCTCTTATACACATCTCCGAGCCCACGAGACTCCTGAGCATCTCGT
>USOF01000153.1 GCA_900556285.1 uncultured Collinsella sp.
GCTCGGAGATGTGTATAAGAGACAGGTCCTTGCCGCCGACCTGATCGGCGCCGTCATGGTTGGCGGCAAGGACAGCTCCGTCTTCTTCGACGCCACCCAGAAGGCCGACGTCAACCAGCTGCTCGACATGGGCATCAAGCTCTACGTTCAGCAGACCCCCACGTATCAGAGCGTCGACATCGACGCCAAGCTGTAATCAACCAGGCTTTTGCCTGACTGAAAGGAGAAGGGTATGAATACGTTCATCAGTGCGGTGCTCGTCGGCCTCGTCGGCGTGTTCTGCATGTGGGACTCCCGCCTGCTCGGTCGTCTTAACTTCGAGCAGCCCCTCGTTGGCGCTACGCTCGTCGGTCTGCTGCTGGGCGATGTGCCCACCGGCCTTGCCGTCGGTGCCGCCGTCGAGCTCGTGTCCATGGGCCTGGTGCAGGTCGGCGCTGCCGTTCCGCCCGATATGGTCCTGGGCGGCATCGTGGCCGCTGCCTTTGCGTGCCTGACCGATGCTTCCGCCGAGACCGCCATGACGATCGCCATCCCGGTCGCCGTCCTGGGTCAGCTCCTCGGCATCGTGTTCCGTTCCATCATCGCCGCCCTCACCCATGTGGCAGATAGCGCGATCGATAACGGAAAGTTCAAGACCGCCTACCGTATGCACATCTGCGCCGGCTCCGGTCTGTACGCCATCATGTACTTCCTGCCGATCTTCCTCGCCGTCTTTGTTGGCACCGACCTGGTTCAGGCCATCGTCAACATGGTTCCCGAGTGGCTGTCCACTGGTCTTAACGTTTCGACCAAGATCATGACCGCCTACGGCTTGGCCCTGCTGCTCACCATGATGATCAAGAAGGGTATGACTCCGTTCCTGTTCATCGGTTTCCTGCTCGCCGCTTACCTCAACCTGTCCGTCATCGCGGTCGCTCTGATCGGTGTGTGCCTGGCTGTCGTCTTCATGGGCTTCAAGTTCAACGGTTCCCATGCAGCCGCCGGTGTCGATTCCGACTACGATCCGCTCGAAGACGACGAAGACTAAGGAGGAACACACTATGGCAACCGCAACCAAGGACGTGTCCCTGAACAAGAAGGTCAGCCAGTTCTTCTGGCGCTCCTGGGCCATCCAGGCCTCTTGGAACTACGAGCGTCAGATGAACATGGGCTTCCTCTACGGCATGGTTCCCACGCTCGACCGCCTCTATCCGGACGAGTCCGACCCCAAGCAGCTCGCTGCTAAGAAAGAGGCTTACCACCGTCACATGGCGTTCTACAACTGCACCCCGCAGACGAGCGCCTTTATCCTGGGCCTCACCGCCTCCATGGAGGAGGAGTACGCCAAGGACCCCGAGAATTTCGATCCCGATTCGATCAACGCGGTCAAGACCTCCCTCATGGGTCCGCTTTCCGGCATCGGTGACTCCTTCTTCCAGGGCACCATCCGCGTTATCGCCTTTGGCCTGGGCGTTCAGCTGGCTCAGCAGGGCTCCATCATGGGCCCGATTCTGGCCATGCTCATCTCCATTGTCCCCTCTGTGCTGATCACTTGGTTCGCAGCCAAGATGGGCTATCAGGGCGGCCACGAGTACCTGAGCAAGCTTCAGGGCGGCGACCTCATGGAGAAGCTCATGTATGTCTGCGGCATCGTGGGTCTTATGTCCGTGGGCGGCATGATCGCTACGCTGATCGGCGCCACCACCCCGCTGCAGTTCGCTGAGGGCACCGTCGTGATCCAGGACATCCTGGACGGCATGATGCCCCAGATGATTTCCCTTGGCCTCACTGGCCTTATGTACTGGCTCATCAAGAAGAACGTCAACACCGGTTGGCTTCTCGTGATCGCCATCGTGGGCGGCATCGCCCTCTCCGCGGCCGGCATCCTGGCCTAGTCGCGACCAAGCGCCTAATCGCTTTCCCCCGGGGGCCTGCCTGGCATCCCATACCCCAGGCAGGCTTCCATCCCTAAATGTGTCAAAGGGACAGTTCCTTTGACACTTCCTCAACGGGCCGGCGACTCGGTCCAAATCACGGTAACCCTGCGAGCGCCCGGCAATGTGGCGCCGCAAAAATCGAAAGGAATGTGTCAGATGTACGAGATCGACCTTAACCTCCCTAAGCAGATCGTCGCTGACGTCCTGTCCAACCACGAGATCCACAGCGTCGCCTTCGTCGGCTGCGGTGCTTCCATGTCCGACCTGTACCCCGCCAAGTACTTCCTGGCCAACAACACGGATAAGCTGAACGTTCAGATCTTCACCGCTAACGAGTTCAACTACGACACGCCTTCTTGGGTCAACGAGCACACCTTCGTGATCACCTGCTCCCTCGGTGGCTCCACGCCCGAGACCGTCGAGGCCAACAAGACCGCCAAGAAGCACAACTGCCCGGTCGTCTCCCTCACCAACAAGGCTGGCTCCGCTCTGACCGTCGACGCCGACCACGTCATCGTCCACGGCTTCCACGCCAACTATGCCGCTAAGGCCGAGAAGCCTGGCTACGCCATCGCTCTTGCTCTCGAGATCCTTCAGCAGACCGAGGGCTATGATCACTACGAGGATATGATCACCGGCCTCACCAACATCTTCGACCTGTGCGAGAACGCCGCTCAGCACTGCACCAAGCTCGCCAAGAAGTTCGCTGAGGACTTCAAGGACGACAAGATGATCTACTTCATGGCTTCCGGTGCCTCCGAGAAGATGGCTTATTCTCACGCCGCCTTCCTGTTCACCGAGATGCAGTGGATCGACGCCGCCGCCTACAACACCGGCGAGTACTTCCACGGCCCGTTCGAGGTTTCCACCGAGGGTAAGCCCTACGTTTTCTTCATGTCCGATGGTGCTACCCGTCCGATGGACGCCCGCGCCCTCACCTTCCTTGAGCGCATGGGCGCCAAGGTCGCTCTGATCGACTCCAAGGACTACGGTCTGGCCGACGCCGTGCCGGCGAGCGTCATCACCTACTTCAACCCGCTGCTGCACCTCGCCGTTATGCGCGAGTACGGCAACCAGATCGCCGAGGCCCGTCAGCACCCGCTGACCATGCGTCGCTACATGTGGAAGCTCAGCTACTAATCGCAAGTAGGTAGACCTTACTGGTTGATTGAGAGGGGATGGGGTTTGCGCCCTGTCCCCTTTTTGCTTTGGGGAGGACGTGCCCGTTGCGCTGCAAAACCCCAGATAAAACCTACCAAAATAAACCTGTCTCTTTTTGGCAGGTGGGAGGAGATGCGTATGATCAAGGCAGTGCTGTTTGATATGGATGGCGTGCTGGTCGATACCGAGTGGTTCTACAACCGTCGTCGCGTGGCGTTTATGGAAGAGAAAGGGTTTCACTTTGACGAGATTCCCGATCTTTCGGGGTCTAACGAGCCGGCCATTTGGGAGGCGCTGGTGCCTGACGATGTTGAGCTGCGTGAGCGTCTGCGCGTAGAGTACAAGCATGTCTACAGCCCGGTCCATCCCGTTCCGTATGCCGAGCTGCTTAACGAGCAGACGGCGCCGGTAATGCGTTCGCTGCACGAGCGTGGCGTGAAGTGCGCCATCGCGAGCTCGTCCTATCGCGAGCTTATCGACGAGTTGGTGGAGATTGCCGACATTGCAGACGTACTGGACTACACCGTTAGCGGCCACGAGTGCAGCGCGTTTAAGCCCGACCCCGAGATCTACCAGCGCGCCATGGAGGCGCTGGGCGTGGAGCCCGCCGAGTGCCTGGTGATCGAGGACTCGCCCATGGGCATTGAGGCCGGCAAGCGCTCCGGTGCCCGCGTTCTGGCGCTGCGCCCGCATGAGGGTGTCAACCTTGATCAGTCCGCCGCTGACACCATCATCGACAACCTCACCGACATTTTGGCCGCTTTGTAGCGTCAATCCACCGGGGAGAAGTACCGATCCGCACGCCTTTTGCCGGGATTTGGTCCAATTTGGCCTCCATTTGGATTCGTTTGGCTCCGCTTGGGGGTGCGGACAGAAAGTTGGACCGTGAAGCGGTCCGGACTGGAGGTTCGCA
>USOF01000154.1 GCA_900556285.1 uncultured Collinsella sp.
GTGTATAAGAGACAGGTTGTGGTCCTCGTTCAGGCTGGTTCCGATCGAGAGTATGTTCCTGCCATCGTAGTAGCGGCATTCAACCATCCATCGGGTCATATCGACCGGGTGGTTGTAAACGATACCATGGGCGACAAGCGCAGCAGAAAACCCAACCCCAAGGGCGCAGGCAACTGCCATCTTCTTTGTAGGGGCCCCGGTAAAGACGAGAAGGGAGAGGAAAACGGCGAGGAGGGGCGAAACAATAGCGCATACGCCAAGGAAGAACACCATGCCGAGCGCATTCCCCCTACCCGCCATCGATAGGGCCCTCTGCGGCATGCCTCCCGAACTGATACTTAAGGTCTTCATCGAGCCAAGCTCCTCGCCAGCGGAGTAGCGGCGCGGCAGGCAACCAGGCACACATACGCAAGATAATCCAGTTTCTTTTCTAACAAAGTGAAGAAGATCCGCTGCTCAAGCCTCAAGTCTCCGCATTGACCGATGGCCTCCGCGTACAGCGATGTGTCCCTGAACTCCTGGAACTGCTTTTGGAACCACTTGCCATCGGCATTCTTACGCATGTCGTAGAAACCGTTAGACAGATAACCGGCAAGAGCGGTTTCAGCAAATCCATGCCCCGGCCATTTCGAATCCCACGCGACGGCCTGTCGATGGACGGCTTCCTTGACCATGGCGTACTGGGCAATCTGGCCTTCACGATAATTGGCAGTAATGCTGTTTGCGTTGGGACGATAATAATACAAGGGCTCGCGGACGCATGCGACGCTCTTCATATTGTCAAGAATGTAAAGGCTTTGCAGCTGATCTTCCCCAAGCTGCATCCTCCCGTAAGGCGAGTAATCTGAATCAACATCGACGCAAGACCTTCGAGCGATTTTAGTGACCATATTAGGAATATATCCATCGAGGAACGCAGAGCGTACATCGTTAAGGTTTTCTCCGGTATAGAAACGCTGTTCGCCGGGCAGCCCCCCAGGGAGCACAGAGCCGAACGTTGGAGATTCGCTAAGGCAGATCAACACGACATCGGGATTCAGCTCGTCAATGATCCCGGAAACCGAACACATAGCATGGGGCGCCAGACCGTCGTCGCCGTCGACGTGCCAATAATAATCACCGTTGGCGGCTTTGATCCCGGCGCGGCGGGCAAGCAGCAACCCTCTGTTCTCCTGTTTGACTATGCGGACGGGAACATCCGCCTCCGCGGCGAAGCGCTCGTAGATAGCCGCGCTGCCGTCAGTCGATCCGTCGTCGACGATGACGACCTCGTAGTCGGAATAATCCTGATGTGCAATGCTGTCCAAGCATTGTCCGAGATATTCCTCTACGTTGTAAACGGGAATGATTATCGAAAATCTCACTTTAAAAACCTTTGGTCATGGTGTTTACCCGATTGCTTTGCCCGAAACCGCAGCGTAAAGGGCGTAGAAGACGTTATGCGCCTTCGGGGAGAGCGCGAAAAGCGCGCACCTCAATCTCCAGGTGCGCGATGCCAGAGGGCTCCTCGAGGCGTGTCTCGCAAGGTCGCGGGCATACCTCAAATACGCCTGGCCCTCCGTCCTGTCGGCAAAGGCATCAAGATCGACCCTCATGGCGACGCGCAAGATGCAGTACGCCCGGAAGCACTCGAACTCGCCTTCAAAATCTCCCTCGGCAACCTGCCGCACGGCCTCGATGGCAGCAACCATATCCCGCACATGCTTAGGGCCTTGTCTCTTTAACGTCGTGATGGAGCCGGGCCTCGTCACGTACGCATAGAAAGGGGCATCGGTGACGGCGATAGTCTCTACACGTGAGCAAACCACGGAAGTCACGCCCATATCCTCGAAAAGCTGACCCTCGGGGTATATGAGGAAAGGCACCAAAGAACGGGCAAACAACTTGCCCCAGGCAGACCCGCTCTCACCATCAAGCAGAAGGAAGCGCCTCAGATGTTCCCGACCGCTCTCCAACGTGAATGAAGGCTCACCACGCATTTCGTAGCTCTCAAGAGGAGGCGTCTTGGCAAAGGATCCCACGACAAAAGACACACGGTATCTCAAAGCCGCCTGGACCATGAACTCGACGGCCCGCGGATCTATGAGGTCGTCTCCGTCGACATACATCAAGTAGTCGCCGTGACAACGTCGAGTGCCATAATTTCGGGCGGACGAGAGCCCCCCGTTCTCCTTATGAAGGATCTCGACGCGCGGGTCGTCCCCGACAACGCCTTCAATCAGATCGATGGTGCCATCAGTACAGCCGTCATCTACAATTAGAATCTCGATGTTCGGATACGTCTGACAGAGCAGCGACCTTGTGCAGGGAAGCGCAAACTTCCCCACGTTGTACATGGGTACGATGATACTGACCAGAGGAGCCTCGGTTTTTGATGCAGTAGAAACCATATCTTTAGAAAAAACCTCCCAAAACCGAGGCGTCCAGGTACTCCCCAAGCTCTTCCTCCCAGTCGGGCATGTGGAAGCCGACCGACTCGAGCTTGGACAGGTCGAGCGCGGAGTGGACCGGGCGCGGGGCAACGGGGCCCTCGGCGCTCGCGTAGTAGTCGGCGGTCGATACCGGCACAACCCTGTCCCCGTTGCCGTTGACGGCCTCGAAGACGGCGCGGGCGATGTCGGCCCAGGACTTGACGGCGCCCGAGCCGGTGCAGTTATAGGTGCCGTAGGGGGCCTTCGCGTCCAGCACGTGGAAGATGGCCTGCGCCATGTCGCGCGTGAAGGTCAGGCGGCCCAGCTGGTCGTCCACGACGGTGACCTTGTCCAGCCCGTCCTCGGGGTCGGCGACGCGGTCGGACAGCCCCTTCATGGTCTTGACGAAGTTGTGCCCCTCGCCGATGACCCAGCTAGAGCGCATGATGTAGTGGCGCGGGCACCCGGCCACGGCGATGTCGCCGGCGGCCTTGGTCTGGCCGTAGACGGACAGCGGGCTGAGGGGTTCGTCCTCTGTGTGCACCTCGGCGGTGCCGTCGAAGACGTAGTCGGAGGAGACGTGCACGAGCGCGATGCCGTGCTCGGCGCAGGTGCGGGCGAGCAGCGCCGGCCCGGTGGCGTTGGCCTTCCAGGCGGTCACGCGGCCCTCGGGGGTCTCCGCTTTATCCACGGCCGTGTAGGCGCCGCAGTTGATCACGGTGCCGTAGAGCGACCAGTCGTATTTGGAGTAGGCGTCCGGGTCGGACATGTCGAAGGTGTCGATGTCGCAGAAGTCGAAGTCCTTGGCGACATCGCGCTCCTCCGCCAGCTTTCGGACCGCACGGCCCAGCTGGCCGTTGCAGCCGGTGACGAGGGTGCGCTTCGGCGCCATCGGGACGACGTCCTTCAGCATCGGGTGGTTCAGGTCGGCATCGGAGACGGTGGCCTCGTCGAGCGGGATCGGCCACTCGATGGCGAGCTCGGGGTCGGCGAGGTTCACGAATGTGTAGGTCTTCTTCAGTTCGAGGGACCAGTGGGCGTCCACCAGGTAGGTGTAGGCGGTGCCGTCCTCGAGCGCCTGGAAGCTGTTGCCCACGCCGCGCGGGACGTAGATGGCCTTGCTCGGGTCCAGGGTGCAGGTGAACACCTTGCCGAAGGTCGCGCTGCCCTCGCGCAGGTCGACCCATGCGCCGAAGACCGAGCCGCGGGCCACGGAGATGAACTTGTCCCAGGGCTCGGCGTGGATGCCGCGGGTGACGCCGCGGCTGTCGTTGTAGGAGATGTTGTTCTGGACGATGCGGAGGTCGGGGATCCCGAGCGCGCACATCTTGGCGCGCTGCCAGTTCTCCTTGAACCAGCCGCGCGAGTCGCCGTGGACGGCGAGGTCGACGACCTTCAGGCCCTCGATGCCGGTCTCGGAGACGGCGAGGTCCTTCTCGAATGCGATATCTGCCATGTAGATCTCTCCCCTCCTTACTGCCCCTGCGCGCGGTAGCGGGCCTCGGTGGCCTCCTTGGCGGGGCGCCACCAGGACTCGTTGGCGACGTACCAGTCGATGGTCTGCTTCAGGCCCT
>USOF01000155.1 GCA_900556285.1 uncultured Collinsella sp.
TCGTCGGCAGCGTCAGATGTGTATAAGAGACAGACCAGGAACTGCTTTGTGCCCTCGTTCGAGGCGGCTGCATTTGTCGAAGCGTTGACAAAGCCACGCTCAGCAAGCACATCGGCAGCAATATCGACCAGCGCAGGCGTCGAGCCAAACTCCTCGAGCCCCGGTGCAGACTCGGCGATAAGCGCGGTATCGGTATCCAGATAGCGTAGGCATTTGCCGATAACCACGTCGTCGATATGGAGCTTGGGGTTCAAACCGCCCGCGATACCCGAGAGCACAACGGCCTGCGGGGCATATTTACTAATGAGATGCTGTGTTGCGGCGGCGGCATTCACCGTGCCCATACCCGCCGTTGTGGCAACAACTGTCAGGCCGTCGAGCCCGCCGGTCACAACGTTCAAGCCCGCCTCCTGTACCATGCAAACGTTACTCAACTCTTCCTTAATCTGCATGATCTCTTTTTCGAGCGCACCGATAATCGCGATGGTAGCCATGCCATTCCCCAAACCTATACGAAATTCTCAACCACGGTATGGTACCAGCATTTCGTTTGACCTCGTCAAACGAACACGCTAGGCCAGTGCGGCTCGCGTATCAAACAGAGCCTTTGCAATCGCTGTCGTAACCTCGCTCGAGTGGTCGCTCCACGGCATCGATGTCATGATGCTCATGACATAGGTACGGCCATCGATGTCGATAAGGCCCGCATCGCATGTCGAATAGCAACCATCCTCGCTAATCCAGCCTGCCTTGTTGCGCACCAAGGCTTGGTCGTCCGCAATGCCATCACGGATAAATGAGCGCGATGTTGATGACAGCAGTTCAGATAACCACTGGGAGGTCTCACTGCCACAGCTCAGATACTCGCTCATCTCGCGCCACAACTTGGCCGAGGTTCGCGGGCAATAGGTGGGAAAATCACTCATCGGATCGAGTGCGGTATCGTAATCGACGCCAAGACTGACAATCCAATCCTCGTAACCGACACGGTCAAACGCCGCGCGTAACGCAATAAACGAATCGTTGTCCGAATTAACGACCGCGGCCTCGATCAGGTCGCGCACCGTCTGCCAGCCCATACTGTAGCCGCCATAGGTGCCAAGGGATTCATCGAGTGAGACCTGGCCCGTCTCGACCAGTGACTCGCAGACGTAGAGTACATAGAGCGCCTTATAACTGCTCGCACCGTACACCTCGGCATCCGCGTTATACGTCACGCCCTTGCCGCTCGTCAGATCGTAAAACACCACGCCCACATCGCCCAGCTCCTGCGCCTGACTCAGGGCATCTTGGAGCGCGGCGAGGCTCTCATCCTCCAGGGCGGGGATCTGGTCATCAACTAGTGAGAAGGTCTGCACGGTATCGCCTGAGGGAATATCGTTAAAGTCCGCCTTCGAAAGCCTCGTCTTGAGGCTCGCTGTCGACAGGGTTTGGCTTGCGGTGGCTTTAGATTCAGAGACCTTTTTGTTTTGCGTCTGTACCGTTGACGCATCTGAGTGTGCCATTCGCTCCGACGCGTAGGTTTTGGCGGTAATTCCGAGGATAATAACCGTCAACGTCAGCATCCCAATGGCGGCGATCTTCGTCACGCGGATGCGAGCGCCAGCAAGGCCACGCGAAGACGTGCCCTTCGTCTCATATCTGCTGCTATGCTGCGGCACATACTCGTCCCGCGATGCGTTGTTTCGCACGTGGTCTCCTGACTGCTACCGTTCATATACGAGCAGCATAATACCGAGCAGGCATTTCTTTCCAAAGATATTCAGCGGCGTTTAAGGTGTCTCTAAAGAAACCACAAGCGTATTTATCCAAATGGCACGATTCTGTTGCGCATCTCCGCCCAAAACGCAGTGTTGCGGTGGAATAGTTCCTGTTTGGGCGGCATAAGCCGAAAAACAAGAACTATTCCACCGCAACTTGACGGGGCTCTTTAGCAATCAACTAGGTGCCCGGGGGCACTCATTTAAGTCTGTCCCAAATGAGTGCCCTTGGGGGCGAAAATGGCTCGCTAGCCGATGGCGTTTTTGAGTTCCGCGCGGCGCTTTTTCATGCCCGTCATGACGGCGTTGCGTAGCTCGGGCATGCGCGCGGTATCCATCTGGGGCACGCCCTCGAGCTTATAGGGAATACCCAGCTGCTCGTACTTGACGACACCCATCGTGTGATACGGCAGCATCTCCAGGCCGACCACGTTAT
Source organism: uncultured Collinsella sp. (assembly GCA_900556285.1). Taxonomy (GTDB): domain Bacteria; phylum Actinomycetota; class Coriobacteriia; order Coriobacteriales; family Coriobacteriaceae; genus Collinsella. The sequence continues at coordinate 2,197 of USOF01000155.1, forward strand.
GCCATGGAGCGATTAGACGACCGAGTGCCTCGCACTCCTCCACTGTGTCGGTAATGCCCGGCACCACCACGTGACGAATAACAACCTTGATCTTGCGGCGCGCGAGCTCATCACCAAACGCCAGAATGCGTGCGGGATCGCAACCGGTCAGCTTTTTATGCTCGACAGGATCGGCGTGTTTAATGTCGAGCAGCACCATATCGGTCTCGTTGAGTACGGCGTCGAACTTCTCGGGATGCGCGGGATCGAACGCATAGCCGCAGCTATCCAAGCAGGTGTGCACACGACCATCGGGGTTATTGTGCATGGCGCGGAACAGGTCGGCCAAAAACTCAGGCTGCAGGAGCGGCTCGCCGCCGGACACCGTAATACCACCGCTGCGGTAAAACTCATGGTTGCTCTGAAACTCGTCCATCAGGTGCTCGACGGTCACCATGGTGCCGCCGTTAACCGACCAGGTATCGGGGTTGTGGCAATACGCACAGCGCATGGGGCAGCCCTGAACAAACACCACAAAGCGGATGCCGGGTCCATCGACCGTTCCCATCGTCTCAATCGAATGCACGCGGCCCAGGGCAAACGCGGAGTCCTCAGGACGAGCGTCCACACCCTCGAGCGTCATCTCAGCCATTCCCGCTACCTTGCCTCTCTTTGATTTTAGCTACATAAATGCCAGAGCCATTCTAGCCCATACGTTTGCGTTTAAACGTCTCGGGCTAGAATGGCACGTTTTAATCTATCCCCCATTACCGTGACGGGAGCCCATGTCGAGATGTGAAGGCGAAGAATGCTCGCCTACAGCCTTTACGCCTTGAGCGTGAGCACCGCACCGAAGGCGGTCGGGCCGCAATGGCTCGAGATCACGCCGCCGACCTGAGTCCAGGTAACGTCCTTAAAGCCCAGGTCGTGCGCATAGACTTCCATGTCGTCGCGCAGCTCCTCGGAAAGGCCTACCGAATACGCCAGGCCAATGTGCGAGTAGTCAATCTCGCCCTTCGCAACCATGTGGTCAATAAAGGCACGGGCGCATTTGAGCATAGAGCCGCGGAACTTCTTGGTCGCCACGAACTTGCCGCCCGTTACCTCAATGCAGGGCTTAATCTTAAGCAGGTGGGCACCAAGGAACGCGACGTTGGACAGACGACCGCCCGCCTTAAGAAAGGCCAGGTCGGTAGGAACAAAGCCCAGCAGCACGCGGTCCATGACGGAGTTCGTAAATGCAAAGATCTCGTCGACGGTGGCATCGGGGTGAGCCTCGATGTATTTGGCGGTCTCGACGGCAACGAGCGACTGGCCCACCGAGACAAAACGCGTATCCATGGAGAATACGTAGTCGCGGCCCTTAGCCGCAATCTTGGAGGACTGATGCGAGCAAGCCGTGACTTCGGAGTACGCAAGATGCAGAATGGTCGCACCGGGCTGCTCAGCGTGAATGCGGTCGTACACGTGAGCAAAATCCGCAGGCGCACAGCCACTGGTCTTGGGCATCACGCCAAACTCGTTGCAGCGCGAGTAAATCTCGAGCGGATCGATGGAGCCGTCCTCGACGGTCTCGTCACCAATCGTGACATGCATGGGCACGCGCACGATGCCGTAGCGCTCGCAGAGCTCCGGCGTCACATCCGAACCAGACTCAACCACGATTACGTACTTGCCCATTCTTATCACGACCCATCTCAACGTCGACTTTCCAATACCCAGCACAGGCCACCGCACAGTTGTGCAACCTGTCTCTTATACACATCTCCGAGCCCACGAGACTCCTGAGCATCTCG
>USOF01000156.1 GCA_900556285.1 uncultured Collinsella sp.
CCTTCATCGACATACCGTCGGCATCGGAAGCGATTACAACCCTCATGACATCCTCCTTGAGAGATACGCAGGTGCGTAGTTTCTGTTTGGAAGTGTTGAATCGCGTTCAGGTCCGGGCATCTGAATGTGCGGTTCTTCACTGTTCATGTTTATTTGAACACATTCGAACAGTAACTGCAACAACTATTTGTTTATCTTTGTTCTTTTTTGAACAAATATCGTTCACGGATGATTGCTGACCGTTTGAGCCGGACGCGGACGTAGCGACCACGTGTTCAACAAACAAAAGAGCGGCCAAGAACGTGTCTCGGCCGCCCTTCGGCGGTATTCCCCGGTATATACAGCTGTTTTAGCTACTCGGACTGCCCACCCTATTTGGCGTGCTTGGACGGAGCACTCAGAAAGCGGCCCGTCAAATAGTTCGCCGGGCCGGAAATATCGATCCCTAGCAGTACGTGTCCCAGCCACAGGAACGCCACGAGCACCAGCAGCGGGATAACGCACGAAGTCACGATCATCACGATGACGCCTTCGATGAGGTCGGTCACCTGCTGCACGATCTCGTCGGTCATCTGCTTGGCACCGCTGGTCACCGACGTAACAAGGCTCGAGGCCCCATCAGTCAACTGCTCGAGCACGTTTTTGGACTCCGTGGCCTCGGATTTTTTCTTGTTCGATTTTGAGCTGGTCTCGGCTGACTTGTCCGTGGTGTCGGCCGCGTCCGCAGCGTCCGCAGCCTTTTGCTCAGCTTGCTCAATACTTACGCGATACGTTTCATCGACCTTCTGCGACACCCAAACGCTTGCAGGCACCAACGCCATGCCGATCACGGCAACTACCAGCACGCGTGTCGCCACACGGCGCAGGACAGCGCTCGTGCTCCAGCGCCCGTGAATGCCGAGCGACACCGCAAAGAGCACCAACGCAAACGGGATTAAGATGCCCAAGCCAACCGACCACAAAATGGTTAGCAGGTATTTCTCGAGGTAGAGCACGGCAAGCACGATACCAAGGTTGCCTGAAAGCTGCGCGAGCTGTTCGGCAACCGGCGTTCCCGTATCACCCGGCAGCGCGGTAATGCCCGCAGACAGCGCCACGCACGAGGTCGTGAGCGCCAGTACGTTACCCTTCTTTTGGTCGATGACCTCGATGGTGGAGTCCCAAGTCTTGGTATCGGCGAAATGCGGACGAGCTACAAAGCCCGACAGCAGCGCCAGTACCACGAGCGCAACGATAAAGCCAATCTGCAGCTTTTTGTTTGCGCACACGACATCGGACAGGCTGGGCTGCAGCTCTGTTACCGTCGTGTGCTCGGTTATCTGGACAGGACGCCCATGAGCCATCTCGTGCGCGTCTCTTTTTTGTATTGACCCGTTATCCGGCATTTGGATACCTCCTCAGTCCGGGGCTTAATGCGAAAGGAAGTATACCCACCGAGCAAAAAACGAACGGGAAGACGAACAGAGCGCACCAAGACTGTCCCCAATGACTATCTCCGGATGAGTTGCGGTGGAATAGGGATTGTTTTGCGCCCGTCGGCCCCTATTCAGTCCCTATTTCACCGCAACTTGGAGGAGGACAGAAAAAGCCCTGCCGCGGGTAGCGGCAGAGCTTTTGGAAGGGGACTTGGTTGTGAGGGCTCGTTAGGCGAGCTTGGCCTCGAGCTCGGCGATGCGCTTGTAGGCATCGATGGTAAAGCGGGCCTGCTTCTCCAGGATCATAGTGGTCATGAGAGTGTCCTGAGCGTGAGCCATGATGAAGGTCATCTCCATCTCGCCACCGCCGGCCTCCTGCGAAAGCAGCTTGGTCTGCGTGTCGTGGGCGCCGATAAGTGCATCGCTGGCATCCTTGTGCAGCTGCTCGGCCTTCTCAAAGTCACCCTCGCGAGCAGCATCGAGCGCTGCAAGCAGATCGGTCTGGGCGTCACCTGCGTATGCGACAATCTCGAATCCAACCATCGAGATTTCTTCTTTGGTTGCCATATTGCGTTCCTTTCACATATGAACCAATGGAGAGCATCGCGTCCGGGCATACGCGCTGCGTTCTGTATGACAGAAACATTAACATTCAAACAAAAAAGAACAGCGCAAAACGTAATTTCAAGCTATGAACGGTCAATTTTTGCCCGTGAACGGTTTCCAAACCATTTCGAACAATATCAAACATGATTAACGGAAACCCAAACAGGACCGCGCCCTAACGCAAATCGTGCACCGTATCGCCCTCTACGAGCACGCCGGGGATCAGCATGTGCTCCACGCCAGACGCAACTCCCTCGGCGCCGGCGATCTTGTCGACTGCCCACATGCCGACACGCTTGTTGTCAAAGCGCACGGTGGTCAGGCGACGATCGGGCACGATGTCGCCCAGACTATCATCAACCCCCACCACGCTCACGTCCTCGGGCACACGCCTTCCGCGCGACTCGAGTCCGCGAATGCAGCCGTAGGCCATGGCGTCATTGGAGGCATAGATGGCAGTACAGGTCGGATCGTCCGCCAGAGCCTGGCCTGCGGCATATCCACTCTGCGCCGTCCAGTCGCCACGGATGAGTCGCGGCAGCTCAATACCATGCGCGCGCAATGTCTCGCGCCAGCCCTCCTCGCGCTGCATGCCCGAAAGCGAGCGTTCGGGACACGAGATAAAGTGCACGGTCTTGTGCCCCTGCCCCAGCAAGTACTCGACAACCTGGCGCGAACAATCGAACTGATCGTTATCGACCGTCGAGCACAGCGGGTGCTCCAGCATGGTAACGAGCACCGTCTGCATACCAGGCAGCGGCTCAAAGGTGCCAAAGTCCGCCGGCATGCGATTCATGATCACGACCATGCCATCCACCGGCAGTGCGCTCATGCGCGACGATGCGCTCTCGAGGGTATAGGGATGTCCATCTACTTTAGTGAGGGTAATGGCGTAGCCGTGCTTATCGGCGGCGGCGGCAAAGCCCTCCATACGGTCGAGGTTGCCGGTGCCGGTAATGTTGAACATGGCGACGCCGACGGTCTTAAACTTACCGCGACGCAACGATCGACCGGCAAAATTGGGGCGATACCCCAGCTCGCGCATGGCGGCACGCACGCGCTCCTTGGTCTCGGGGCGCACGCTGGGCGAATCGTGAACGGTGCGCGAGACCGTCTGTTCCGAGACGCCCGCGAGACGCGCCACATCCTTAACGGATACCGATTTTTTAACAGCGGCCATAGGTCGATCTTTCTATGTCAACGATGCCATTGATGGCACCTTGCGCAGTCATTTTTACCGCCTTCAAGTATATCCAACGCCTCCCCCACCATACGCTCACCACCCAAAACCTACCGTTCACCGACATTTTTGCTTCCCCGAACAGCTTTTGTCGACCAAATGTTAACGTTGCCATTGTGCAAACACAGAGCCACCGGGCGGCTCAAACGTTTACGCGCAAGAAATCGACGGTCCGCAGGCACAGGGGCCATCGGTTCGCGTCTTATTTTGTGTCACAAAATGGCAACGTCAACATTTTGGCAACCAAACGTCAAAAGCTACCATCGTTGCCAACCCACCGACTCTTAGGAGCTTTGCATGGAGCAACTCATCGCCACCATCGAAAAGGGCCAGCCCTTTTTCAACGCGATCGCCCGCAACAAGTACCTCAAGGCGATCCGCGACGGTTTTATCTCCGTCATCCCCATCATCATCTTCTCGTCCATCTTCTGCCTGGTAGCCTCGGTCCCCAACATCTGGGGTTTCTACTGGCCCGATGACATCAACAACGCCCTGTGGAAGTGCTACAACTACTCCATGGGCATCCTGGCCATCGCCTGCGCCGCTACCACGGCCAAACATTTCGCCGACGCCCAGAACCGCGATCTGCCCAAGAATAACCAAATCAACTTCATCTCGTGCATGTGCGCGGCCATCATCGGCTTCTTGCTC
>USOF01000157.1 GCA_900556285.1 uncultured Collinsella sp.
GTACTGCTATTAATTCATGCGCTGGTGTGTCTGGTGCTGTGGACGCTTATGAAACTGGGCCTGCTACCGGTTCGCGGGCACATGCTTGCCGTGATGGCGCTCGTACCGCTGTGGGGCCCGTTGCTCGTGGTACTGCTCTCGGTGCGTAGCGCGGTGTTCGGTAACGACCTTAAGGACGCCACGCTGGAGACGCTGCGCATTAACGACGACATGCATCGCAGTATGCTCGTTCAGGGGCGCGAGGGCGATGATGGCGTGGTGCCGCTCGAGGAAGCACTGATCGTCAACGACCCGGGCGACCGCCGCCGTCTGATGCTCTCCATGCTTACCGAGGATCCGGATGCGTACCTGGCACAGTTGCAGGCAGCAAAGCTCAACGACGATGTTGAGGTCGCGCACTATGCCGCGACGGCGGTTGCGCAGATTTCCAAGGAGTCCGACCTTAAGCTGCAGCAGTTGGAGCGCGCGTTTAAGTCTGATCCCAGCTCGCATAACCTGGATGCGTATTGCGACTTTTTGGGCGCCTATCTGGACTCGGGTTTGGCAGAGGGCCGTGTGGCGCAGATTCAGCGTCAGCAGTATGCACGCTTGCTCGCGCGTCGTTGCGAACGCGAGGACGGGCCTGCGCTGCGCATTCGCTATGCCACGGCGCTGGCCGATGCCGGCGAGATTGATAAGGCAGAGGACGTCGCTAGCCAGTTGGTGATCGATGCGTCAGACGAGCAGGACGTGTGGATGCTCTGCCTGCGCTTGGCTGTGACTCGTCGCGATGGGCAGGCGGTACGGCGTGTAATCGACGCTATCGACAAGCAGCACGTGTATTTGAATGCCGAAAATCGTGAGAGGCTGGCATTTTGGCGTGAAGGGGAGGAGGCCCGATGAGCGTGGTGCAACATATCCGCGAGCGTGCGGGCCATTTTCGCTGGATGGGGCTGCTCGTGGTATGGGCTGTCTTTATCGCCATGGCCGCCGTGCTGTTGATTGAGCGTGCCGGCGTGCAGTACAGCGCCGAGCAGCATAAGCTGGGCATGCTCGCTGCCAACGACGCAGTGCCGGCAAGCTCGGCGATGTTTGGCCAAAAGCCCACGTGCTTGGTTATTACCGACTCGGACCAGGACGGTGTCGAGGACGTCAAAGAGCAGTTTGACCAGATTCTGCTCGACATGAAAATTGCCCACCGCGATGTGGATATTGCCACCGATGGTGCTGATGCGATTCCTTCCCTCACATCCTTCGACCGCGTGATTTTACTGATGCCTTCGATCGATGGGCTCGGTACGCGCCTCTCCGACATCATGAGCTGGGTGAGCTCCGGCGGTTCGCTGATGCTCGCCATGACGCCGGACAATTCGAGCTATCTGCAGGCAATCGGTCCCAAGCTGGGCATCGATTCTGCCGGCTATGAATATTCAACGGCGGAGAGCATCGTGCCGAGTGGGGACTTTATGATCGGCGGTGGCCAGCGTTATGAGTTCTCGGATCCCTTCGATTCGTCGCTCTCGGTTTCGCTGCGTGAGACGGCCCACGTGTGGGCTAAAACCGGCGACACGGGTACTCCGCTTATTTGGTCGAGCGATTGCGGCAGCGGCCGTACCGTGGTGTGCAATATCGGTATCTACGATAAGGTCATGCGCGGTTTCTATGCCGCGGCCGTGAGCCTGTTGGGCGATGCCACGGCCTATCCGGTCATCAATAGCGCGGTGTTTTACCTGGACGATTTCCCGAGCCCCGTTCCCTCGGGCGACGGCACGTACATCAAACGCGACTACGGCCTTTCTATCGCCGATTTTTATGCCAAGGTGTGGTGGCCCGACCTGCAAAAACTCGCGCAGCAATACGACATTCGCTATACCGGCGTGATGATCGAAAACTACGAGGACGCGGTTAACCAAACCGAGCCCGCGCGCCAGGCCGATACCACGCAGTTCCGCTATTTTGGCGGCATGCTGCTGCAGATGGGCGGTGAGTTGGGCTTTCATGGCTACAACCATCAGCCGCTGGCGCTCTGGGATACCGACTATGGCACGCTGTACGACTACAAGACGTGGAAGAACAAGGAAACGCTCGTTGCATCGCTCAACGAGCTTATCGCCTTCCAAGATGAGGTGCTGCCCAACGCTCACGGTTCGGTCTACGTGCCGCCGTCGAATATCCTTTCGGCCCGCGCCCGCAAGATTATTGGCGAGGACGTGCCACGCATTAAGACCATTGCCAGTACGTACTTTGAGGACGGAACCGACCTGCCCTACGTGCAGGAATTTGGCGTGGCGAGCGATGGCATCGTGGAGCAGCCGCGCATCGTTTCGGGCGGCATGGTCGATGATACCTATATGCGCCTGGCCGCCGTGTCCGAGCTCAACATGCACTACGTGAGTACCCACTTTATGCATCCCGATGACCTGCTGGATCCCGATCGCGGCGCTAAGGAGGGCTGGGAGGTTTACAAGGGCGGCCTGACCGACTACCTGGACTGGCTTACCAAGTCTGCGCCCGACCTGCGCCACCAGACCGGTTCGGAATGCTCGGGCGCCATCCAGCGTTTTTCGTCCGTGACGGTGAGCGTGGATGCGAGCGACGATGCCTGGACGCTCAGTCTGGGCAACTTCCACGATGAGGCTTGGCTTATGTTCCGCGCCAATAACGGCGAGCCGGGTACGGTGTCCGGTGGCGAGCTGACGCACCTGACGGGCAATCTGTACCTGCTTAAGGCCAATGACAAGACCGTGACGATTGAGCGCAAGGAGGGCGGCGATAAATGAGAATCTGCTTGGTACTCGAGGGTTGCTACCCCTATGTGCACGGCGGCGTATCTACCTGGATGCATGGCTATATCCAGGCCATGCCCGAGCATGAGTTTGTGCTATGGGTGATCGGCGCGCATGCTGCCGACCGCGGCAAGTTTGTCTACGAGCTGCCCGTCAACGTGGTCGAGGTGCACGAGGTGTTCCTGGACGATGCCCTGCGGCTTTCGGGCGAGCAGCACGAAGCCAGTTTTGACGACCGCGAGCGCGAGGCGCTACGCCGCCTGGTGTCGCTCTCCAATCCGGATTGGGATGTTCTGTTCGATATTTTCCACCGCCGTCGCGTGCATCCGCTCTCGTTTTTGCAGAGCCGAACGTTTATGGACATCTTCCGCGACGTGTGCCTGGCAGAGTACCCCTACACGCCCTTTGCCGACGCATTCCACACTTTGCGCTCTATGCTGCTGCCCGTGCTCTACCTGTTGGGCAGCGAGGTACCGGTGGCCGATGTGTACCATGCCATCTCGACCGGCTACGGTGGTCTGCTCGCCTGCCTGGGCTCAAGCGTTCACCATGCGCCGGTGCTGTTGACCGAGCATGGCATCTACACCCGCGAGCGCGAGGAAGAGATCATTCGCGCCGATTGGGTGGTGCCGTCGTTCAAGGACCGCTGGATCCGCTTTTTCTACCTGCTTTCGGAGGAAATCTACCGCCGCGCCTTCCGCGTGACGAGTTTGTTCCATAACGCCCGCAAGACGCAGGTCGATATGGGCTGCGATGCGGACAAATGCCTGGTTATCCCCAACGGCATTCAGTTCGACCGCTTTAAGGATATTCCCTTAAAGCCCGATGACGGCTGGGTGGACATTGGCGCGGTGGTGCGCTTGGCGCCCATCAAGGACGTCAAGACAATGATTTATGCCTTCTTTGAGCTGCACGAGCGTCTGCCCAAGGTGCGCCTGCACATTATGGGCGGCGTGGACGACGAGGAGTACGGCGCCGAGTGCCACGCGCTGGTCGATACCCTAGGCGTGCGCGACCTGATCTTTACCGGCCGCGTCAACGTGGTCGAGTACATGGAAAAGCTCGACTTTACCATTTTGACGAGCATCTCCGAGGGCCAGCCGCTCAGCGTGCTGGAGTCGCTTGCAGCGCGCCGTCCCTGCG
>USOF01000158.1 GCA_900556285.1 uncultured Collinsella sp.
GGGGAGAAGGAAGCTTTTCTTCAGAAAAGTTCCTTCTCCCCTCCCCACATCATTTCCTGTTCCCTCACTTTCCTAACAAATCCTCGGCAACTGGTCGCCTTCGAGCATGGACAACAGGCGACGGCCTCCGATGGGCGTCTGGAGCACGACCTGACCGGGACGGGACGGGGCCACGGCTTCGAGCACGGTGCCGATACGGGCGGCCTCGCGCCCCTGCGGCTCGGAGCGGAGCACGTCGAGCGCGGCCTGAGCCTTGGCTTCCGGCACAAAACACAGCATCTTGCCCTCATTGGCGAGGTACAGGGGATCGAGGCCGAGCACGTCGCAGCCGGAACGCACCGCATCGTGGATCGGGATCGAGGCCTCCTCGATGGAACAGACCACCCCGGATTGCCCGGCGATCTCGTTCAGCGTGGTCGCCAGCCCGCCGCGCGTGGGATCGCGCAGCACATGGATATCCCCGACCTCAAGCATCAGGCGTTCCACCATCTTGTTGAGCGCGGCGCTGTCGCTCTCGACGCCTTGCAGGAACGAAAGGCTGTCGCGCTGCCCGAGCACGGCAAGCCCGTGATCGCCCACGGCCCCGCTCACCAGAATGGCGTCGCCGGGCCGGGCGCCGCTGCCGGACGGCGACGGGTCCACAAGGATTTCGCCCACGCCCGCCGTGGTTATGAACAGCTTGTCGCAGGCCCCGCGCGGCACGACCTTGGTGTCGCCGGACACGATGAGCACCCCGGCGCTGCGGGCCGCCTCCGCCATGCTTTCCACCACCTTGCGCAGCAGATCGAGATCGAGCCCTTCCTCAAGGATGAAGCCGCAGGTCAGATATCTGGGCCGCGCGCCGAGCATGGACACGTCGTTGACCGTGCCGTGCACCGCCAGGGTGCCGATGTTGCCGCCGGGGAAGAACTGCGGCGAGACTACAAAGCTGTCGGTCGACATGGCGATGCGCCCGCTCGCGGGCAGCGCAGCGACGCCGGCATCGTTGCCCTCGAGCAGTTCGGGCGACCCAAAGGCATCCAAAAAGACCTCATCGATGATGCGTTTCATCATCTGGCCGCCAGAGCCGTGGCCCAACAGGACAGTGCTATCGGTGGCAGTACGGGACATATCGAAAACTCCAATCGAGGACGGAATTATATGGGTGAGGTGCAGCGTCGACCGGCCCGCCGTTCGTTAGAGCGGCGGAACCCATTAGCCTCGGTAGCGGAAATATGCTGCACAGCTGCCCTCGGAACTCACCATGCAGGGGCCGACGGGATGCTCGGGTGTACAAGCTTGGCCGAACAGAGGGCAGTCGCTCGGCGTAATGGCCCCGCGCAGCACGTCGCCGCAGCGGCACCCACGCGGCTCGACCGTCGTCTCAACGGGCACGTCAAAGCGAGTGCGGGCATCAAAGCGCGAGAACTCGGGGCGGATGGAAAGGCCCGAGTTGGCAATCGGCCCCAGCCCGCGCCACGTGGTGTTGCATGGCTCAAACACCTGCTCGACCAGCTGGCGCGCAACGGGGTTGCCGTCTGCGTTGACGCCACGGCGGTAGGCGTTGTCGATCGCCGGCCTGTTCTCGACAACCATCTGGACCAGCATGCAGATGCCCTGCAGGATATCGACCGGTTCAAATCCCGTGACCACACCCGGGGTATTGAACTCGTCGACCAAAAAGCTAAAGGGCGCCAGGCCCGTGATGGTGGCGACGTGGCCCGGCAGGATAAAGCCGTCGATAGTGGTCTCGGGATCGTTGGCGATGGCGCGCAGCGCCGGCGGCGTGGTCTTATGGGCACAGTAGACCGAGAAGTTCTGCAGCCCGCGCGCGTCTGCCTCCAGGATGGCGGCGGCGATGGTAGGCGTCGTGGTCTCAAAGCCGACGCCCATAAAGATGACCGGGCGATCGGGGTTGTGTTCGGCGATATCGAGTGCATCGAGCGGGGAGTACACAATGCGAATATCGCGCCCCGCCGCCTTTTGCGCGGCGAGCGAGGTAGACGACCCGGGCACGCGCATCATGTCGCCAAAGGTGGTGATGATGGCGCCGTCCATCTTGGCGAGCGCGATTGCATGGTCGATATCGCGGTTGGCGGTAACACAGACGGGGCAACCCGGACCGCTCAGCAGTTTGAGCCCGGCAGGCATAATGGAGCGAAAGCCATAGCGACCGATGCTCACGGTGTGCGTGCCGCAGACTTCCATAAGGTTGATGCTGCGGTTGCCGACAAGCTCATGAATACGATCGATGAGCTCGCGAGCCAGCTTGGGATCGCGGAATGCCGAAAAGTCGATACCGGAGCGAGCCGGCTGTCCGGCCGCCACTAGTAAGCCTCCGCCGGGTTGGTGGCCAGCTGGTCTTCTTCGACCAGTTCGGTCATGGTGTTGACCAGGTCGAGCGTCTCCTGCGCCTCCTGCTCGTCGACAATCTGAATGCCAAAGCCGGCGTGCACGAGAATATAGTCGCCTACCTGTGCCGTCGGCACGAGGCGCAGCGAAACGGGGCGCTCGATGCCCATCATGTCGACGGTCGCCTTAAGGTCGTCGTCGCGTTTGACCACTTTACCGGGAACGGCAAGGCACATAATGTTCCCCTTTTATACGTTTTGCGCTGGATAGGCGCCAAATTACCCATCAGTTGATGGTAGCGCTCGCGGGAGTCACGAGCAAACGCGTTACACCTGTGAGACGGCGGCGCGCAGACTGGCAAAACAGCCTATCGCGATGTTGTCTGCGCAAGACGAGCGCTTGCGACCGCCGCCTGGCCGTAGGCGATGCAGCCGTCATTGACGGGTGCGGTGTGGGGGACAAGGACAGTAAGGCCTGCGCTTTTGAGCTCGCGGGTGAGGAACTGAAGCAGGAGTCGGTTCATGAACACGCCGCCCGAGAGCACGACGGTGTCGATGCCTTCACGGACGCAGATCTCGCTTGCGATGCGGGCCGACGCGCGTGCGATGGTGACATGGAAGTCGAGCGCGAGCTTGCCGGCGGGCACGCCGGTCCTGATTCCCTCCAAAAGCGCCTCAAAAAGCGGTCTGGAGTTCAGAACATGGCAGTCGTCCGGACGGGATGATTCGGTTACGGAAAAGCTGGCCATATTGCCGGTGGGGCAGGCACTTTCACTGCTGAGCGCGCGCCAGGCGGCGGCTTCGAATTCTATGGCGGGTTCGCCCTCGTAGGTTGCCTTGTCGCAGATGCCCAGAATTGCTGCCGCGGCATCAAAGAGACGCCCCATGCTGCTGGTACGCGGGCTGTTGATGCCGCGCTCGATCATGGTGGCTGTCACGCTGCGCGTTTGCTCGTCGAGGCTGTCCAAAAGCCGAGCGGCGCCTGGGTGCTCGAGCAGGCCGAGCTCACTGAGCAGGGCAAAGGCGTTGCGGCGGGCGTCGCGCACGGAGGCCGCCCCGCCGGGGAGCGCCCAGGTGCGCAAATGCGCGGCGCGCTCAAAGCCGCCAAGGCTGGCAACAAGAAACTCGCCGCCCCAAATGGTCCCATCGGTACCGGCGCCGGTGCCGTCAAAGGCGATGCCAAGGACGCGCGCGTCGGTTGTAAGCTGGCCCGCGGCGATAGCCTCGGCCATTACGCTCGCGATATGCGCATGATGGTGCTGCACCTCGACGAGCGGCAGATTGCATTTTCGCGCCTGCTCGCGCGCCCACTGGCTCGATAGATAGCTGGGATGTACATCGCAGGCTAAGGCGGCGGGCGCCAAGTCAAAGAGATCTTCCAAGCGCGTGCGCGCGGCGTTCCAGGCATCGAAGGTCCCGCCGTTTTCAACATCGCCGATATGCTGCGACACAAAACAGGTTGCCTCGCCGTTCGTCCCTTCACGCGTGAGCGCAATCGTGGCCTTTTGTTGTGGCCCGCAGGCGCGCACGCAGGACCTGTCTCTTATACACATCTGACGCTGACGACGATC
>USOF01000159.1 GCA_900556285.1 uncultured Collinsella sp.
GGTCTGCGTAATACCGGCGTAGTTGCCCGCAAAGAACAGGGTGCAGCCAAACTCGCCCATCGCGCGGGCAAAGGCGAGCACCGTGCCGGCGGCAATCGAGGGCCAGTCAAGCGGCATCATGAGCTTGGCAAAGATGCGACGCTCGGACCATCCCAGGGTTCGCGCGGCGTCGAGCATCTGCGCGTCAAGACTCTCGAAGGCTCCGAGCGCCGTGCGGTAAACCAGCGGAAACGACACGACGACGGCCGAAATGACCGCCGCGGGCCACGTAAAGACGATCGAGATGCCGTGCGCGATAAGCCACTGGCCCACCCCGGTCGATCGACCAAATAGCATAAGCAGCAAAAAGCCGCAGACCGTGGGTGGCAGCACCATAGGAATCGTAAAGACCGAATCGAGCAGGCCCTTGATGCGACTCGAGGTACCCATAGTCTTCCACGCGGCGAACAGGCCCAGCGCAAAGGAGATCAGCAGGGCAAGGCCGCTCGTTTTGATAGAAACCCAAAACGGACGGTAGTCGATGCCGCCAAAAAACGTCTGGGCGCACTCCGCCAGCGAAGGTGGCTCCGTCGTCGAGACGCTCGCATACGGCACTAAGGCGGCGTTGTCGCTCCACAGGGCTCCGCCACCCAGATCAAGCTCGGCGTTCGCGGCCTCGGCGGCATTCACCACCGTGTAGCAATCGGCGTCTTCGCCCTTCACCTTAAACTGATAGCGATAATCGCCCTGCACAAGTTCGTTGTCCGAGGTAAACACCCACTCAAGCCTGGAGTCCTCCAGCAGCGCTCCGCCCATGGAGTGAGACTTATCGAGCCCCGTGAGCATCTTCTTAAGCGCCTTTTGGTCAGAGGCGTTTGTAATGTCGAGCCCCGCGTCCTTAGCGGCGTGTGCATCAACCCACACCACGATGTTCGAAGGCGTCGTCACCGTCACAAGCGTCGTCTTTTTGTAGATGGGAAATCGATAGCCCTCGGGCTGACCTGCAAACGAGCGTGCCGTGCCCTTGGCATTGCGCTCAAACGCGTTGAGGCCAAACTCGACGCCATCGATAAGCGCGGAGTCCTCGGTCGCCTGGCACCCATCGGCGGTGGTAAAGAGAGCCTCGGCACAGGCAGCCCCAGGCAGCGAGGTAAACGCAAAGAGAACCGCTGCCAGCGCGGCGAGCAGGCGAATCGTTTTCCTTGACACGGGCGACTCCTCAAACACAGGGCAACGGCGCGCAGGCACGCCGGTTCAATCAAAAAGGACAGGCGATCGCAAGAACGCCCGCCCTCAAGAATATCGTTATACAGTGCCCTTTCGCACTACTCGGAAAGCTCAAAGCCGTACTTGGCCCAAATCTTCTGGGCTTTCTTGTTGGTCAGGCAGAAGTCGATGAACGCCTTGGCCTCGTCGGCATGCTCGGAGCTATCGGCGACAGCGCCGGGATACACGATGGGCTTGTGCGAGTCCTCGGGGCACACGAAGGCCTCCTCGATGCCGTCGTAGCGGAAGATATCGGAGCTGTAGACAAAACCCGCCACGCAGTCGCCTGTAGAGACGTAAGACGCAGCGGTGCCGACCTTGTCGGCCAGGGCTACCTTGTCGGCGAGCTCGGGCGCGTACTCGCCGTCGTCGCCCTCGGTACCGGTATAGAGGCCCACGGAAGCCAGCGCCTGGTTGGCGTACTTGCCGGCGGGGACGGTCTTGGCGTCGCCGATGGCAATCTTACCGTCCAGATTCGCGACGTCGGCGATGGCCTCGACCTTAGTATCGGAGCCCTCGGCGCGAATGATCACGAGATCGTTGACGAACATGTCCTCGCGGGTGTCGGTGTCGACGAGCTCGGCGGTCTCAGCGTCATCCATGGTGCCCTTGGAAGCGGTGATGAGCACGTCGACCGTGGCGCCGGCCTTCATCTGCTCGACGAGGTCGCCGGAGGCCTTAAACTGCGTGTCGGCAAAGGTGGTGCCGGTTTGGTCGGTGTAGAGCTCCTGAACCTCGGGCAGGGCCTTCTCGAGGGAGTTAGCGGCAAAGACCTGCAGCTCGACGGTTTCCTTCTTGGAAGAGGCCTTGGCGGAGCCGACATCGGATCCGGCCGGCTCGGACGTCTTGCTGCCCGAACAGCCGGCAAGACCAAGGCCGGCAGCGGCGACAGCAGAAAGCGAAACGAATCCGCGGCGAGAAACCATATCGAACATGTTCAACCCTTTCGAACGCTATGCCCGGGCACCCCGCCTCGGGCTTTAATCTGCAATCAGATTATACTTCTGCGCGAATAATGATAGTGAGATATTATTCTCGTCAGAGAATATAGTTTCAAGTTACCGTGCACCTCGGCGTCGATTCGGCGGAAAACAAAGGCGGAGCAGCCGTTCAGGTCGCCCCGCCGCAGGTAAACCGCTTAGTTGGTATGTCCGCCGCCCGCCGTCATCTGAGCCGCATGCTCCAGCTGATCTGTTATGGCCTCCCAGCTTTCGCGGGCGGCCTTCGTAGAACCGGGAAAGTTTACGACAAGTGTATGACCTCGTTGCATGCAAATAGCGCGCGAGAGCATGGCGCGGCGCGTCTTGGTCATGGAGTAGGCACGAATTGCCTCGGCAATACCCGGCACATCGCGGTCGCAGACGGAACGCGTCGCCTCGGGCGTTACATCGCGCATCGAAAGCCCCGTGCCGCCGCAGGTGAGCACGACATTGGCGTGGCACTCATCGGCGGCTTCCATAATGGCATCACCGATCTCGCTGACGTCGTCGCGCACGACCACATGTGAGGCGACCGTCCAGCCCTGTGCCTCGATAAGTTCCTCGAGTGCGGCTCCGGCCTCATCCTGCAAAAGATCGCGTGTGTCCGAGCACGTCACGATCGATATCTTCAGCTCCATAGCATTCCCCCTACAACACGGCGCCCTCGGGCAGGTCGACGCGAACAACGTCCACGGCATCTCCCGCCTTGAGCTCGCACGGTCCTTCGTCAATACGCAGCAGGCAGTTCGCACGCTGCATAGTTCCAAGCAGCGCCGAATTCTGTGTCTTAGCCTCGGTCACCAACAACTCACCGGTCTCGGGGTCGCGCAAAACCGTGGCGCGATCGAAGAAGCGGCGATGCTGTCGCTTTTTCACGCCGTGCGTGAGCGTCGCCTGCTGCACGGGACGCGCAACCTCGGCAAAACCGCGCATCTTGCGAATCGCCGGACGGGCAAGCATCTCAAAGCCCACATACGCCGCGGCCGGGTTGCCCGAAAGCCCCAGGTAGGGCTTACCCCCGAGCAAGCCAAACGTGATGGCCTTGCCCGGACGCATCGAGATGCGGTCAAACAGCACCTCGCCCTCACGCCGGACGAGCGCCGTCACATAGTCGTAATCGCCCGCCGAGGCGCCACCGCTCGTAATGACAAAGTCGCACTCCTGCACGGCACGATGCACCAGCTCGGCGATCGCTTGCTCATCATCGGGCGCAATGCCGTAGAACACGGGCTCCGCGCCGGCATCGAGTGCTTCGGCCATCAACGCCGACGAGTTGGAATCGCGAATCTGCCCGCGCGCCGGCAGCTCACCCGGCGCGACCAGCTCCGTGCCCAGCGAGATAATGCCCACGCGCGGAGCGGCATGCACCTTCACGTTCGCATACCCGGCGCTCGCCAGCAGGCCGGCGCCCGCCGGAGCCACAGCCTCCCCGGCGCGCATCACGACGTCGCCGGCATGAGCTTCCTCAGCAGCCGAGCGAACGTTCTCCCCCACCTTGGCCGGCGCCGAGAACCTTACACGCGAGCCCTCGTTGCCGTCACCGTCGAGCACATCAACGATCTCATACTTCACCACGGCATCGGCACCTTCGGGTACCGGCGCGCCCTGTCTCTTATACACATCTGACGCTGCCGACGATCTTACGCG
>USOF01000160.1 GCA_900556285.1 uncultured Collinsella sp.
CGCCGCAGGTATACGGCAAGTCGGGCACGGGCGAGAAAAGCGGCGAGGACGAATATGCGTGGTTCTGCGCCTATGCACCGGCCGATGATCCCAAGTATGTCATCGCTACCGTCCTGGAGCAGGGCGGCGGCGGCTCAGATACCGCGATGCATGTCGTGCGCGACGTGCTCGGCGTGATTTATGACGAGCCCGATACCTCTTCGGCCTCGGGCGATTCTTCGGTTCGATAGGAGGTTGCGATGGATTTTTCTCCGGCGGAGCTGTTCCGCTCAACCAAGACCGGCTCTCGCAGCAGCCTGGACCGCGTCAACAAGCAGCTTTCGGCCTCGCGCGGCACGTTCCGTCAGAAGGTGCACATCGGCGTGCTCGTGGCAACTGTGGCCCTCGTCGTCTACGGTGCCATCATCATTTGGTCGGCTTCCCAGTTTAAGGCCGATGCCTCGTTCTCGCGTCACCTGCTGGGAATCGGCATCGGTGCGGTGCTGGCGGTGCTCGTCTGGCGTACCGACCTGCGCGGTATTTCCAATTTCTCGACGGCGTTGCTCGTCATCGACCTGATCGTGATCTTCTCGCCCAAGATTCCGGGTCTGTCCTATACGGGCGGTCTGGGCATGACGGGCTGGATCAAGATTCCCGGTATCGGTTTGACGTTTCAGCCTGTTGAGCTTGCCAAGCTCATCACCATCTTCTTTATCGCTACGCTTGGCTCGCAGTACAACGGGCGTATCGATACCGTTCGCGACTACGTCAAGCTCTGCGGCATGCTGTCCATCCCGTTTTTGGCCGTCGTCGCGATGGGCGACCTGGGCTCAGGCCTGGTCGTGCTGGTTTCGGGCGCTATCGTTATCTGCATGAGCGGTGCGCGCCGCGAATGGGTGCTATCGACCCTGGCCCTGCTCGTGGGCCTGGTGGCGCTCGTCCTAGCGCTCGATTCGGTTTTCGATTCGCTGCTCGGCCACGATGTGCTCATTAAGCAGTACCAGATGAACCGTCTGACGGTCTTTATCGACCCCGATAATGCCGATTCGGACGATGCCTACAACCTGCAGCAGTCGCTTATCGCCGTTGGCTCGGGCGGCTTCTTTGGCAAGGGCTTGGGCCATGCGACGCAATCTGCCGGTGGCTTTCTGCCCGAGTTCCATACCGATTTCGTCTTCGCTTTCCTGTCCGAGACGTTCGGCTTCTGCGGTTCCTTTTTGCTCCTGTGCCTCTACGTGCTGCTGATCTTTTCGACGATTCGCGTCGCCTTTAAGTGTGAGTCGCTGTTTTTGCGTCTTTCGTGCGTGGGCATCGTTGGCATGTGGGCGTTCCAGACCTTTGAAAACATCGGCATGTGCATCGGTATGATGCCGATTACCGGTATTCCGTTGCCGTTCATTAGCTTTGGTTCGTCTTCGATGATGATTCAGTTGCTGACGGTGGGTATCGTACAATCCATATGGCGGCATCGTTCGGGCGCCGTGTAACCGCTGGAGGGGTTTGCTGTGAAAATTCCCGTAGATAAGCTGACCCGCGCTTTTAAGATGGGCGCGTCCGTTAAGAAGGATTCCGATACGCCGGTGCGCGTCTCGGTCTACCTGGATTCGTCCGCCTCGCGCTTTTTGGTCGAGACGGTGCGTGACGCCTTTGTGCCGCAGACGACCTCGGGCATTGTGCGCGTCGAGCGCCTGGGGGAGGAGCGAATCGCTCCCAAGACCGATACCGATGTGGTGCTGGTGCTCTCGTGCGGCTCCGACCGCCTGGAGAGTGCCGTTCAGGAGCTCGTGATTGCCGGTGCACCCGTGTGCGTGCTCGCCGAGTCCGCCGTCGAGGTGCCGTTTATCGAGGAGTCCACGCCCATGCTCGGCGTGGTGGCTGCGACCGATAAGACGTATCTGCTCGAGACACTCGCTCGCTGGATTCTCGATCGCACCGACAAGGAAACGGCCTTTGCGGCGAACTTTGCCTTTATGCGCATTGCGGCGGCCAATCGCATCATCACCTCGTGTGCGCTCACCAATATGGCGACCGGGGCTTTGGTGTTTTTGCCGGGTGCCGACTATCCCGTTATGGCGCTGGCGCAGGTGGGCATGCTCTTTGAGCTTGCTGCCGTCTTTGGACGCGGCATTAAGCCCGAGCGCGGCTACGAGGTCGCGGGCGTGCTTGCCGGCGGTCTTGTGATCCGCGCGGTCACCCGCGCACTGGTCAAGCAGACGCCGCATATCGGGTTTGCCGTCAAGGCGCTCACTGCTGCCGCGGGCACCTATGGCATGGGCCGTGCGCTCGTTTCGCTCTACGAGCGCGATGTCGACTACGGCCGTGCCAACGAGGTGGTCACTGCCACGTTCTCCCGCGTTCGCGATCTGGTGACCACGGTCGCGGGCGCTACCCGTCCTATGGCGTCCTATCAGGACGCATCAGATCTCGCTGCTTAGGGGTTTTCCGTTGCGCGTTGCATACCAAGACTGTTTTCATTTAATTGAGCCGTTGCTCGCCAAGGTCGAGAAGCCGAGTCGCTATATCGATCACGAGTGGGGCACGCTTTCCAAGGCCGATGCCGACTACCGTTGCTGCCTGATCTATCCGGATGTTTACGAGGTCGGTCTGCCCAACCAGGGCATCGCCATCCTCTACAACATCCTCAACCAGGCCGAGGGCATTTCCTGCGAGCGCGGTTATGTGCCGTGGCCCGATATGGGTGACGCTATGCGCGAGGCGGGCATTCCGCTGCTCTCGCTTGAGGGTGCAGCGCCGGTCGCTTCGTTTGATATCGTCGGTCTGCATGTGCCGCACGAGATGGCGGTGACGAACTTCCTCGAGGCACTCGACCTCGCTGGCATTCCACTGTTGGCGGCCGACCGAGGTGAAGACGACCCTATCATCATCGCCGGCGGCCCCTCGGTGTACAACCCCGAGCCGTACGCGGCCTTCTTCGATGTTATCCTCATCGGCGAGGGCGAGGAATCGCTGCTCGAGACCTGCCAGCTGCATCGCCGCCTGCGTGACGAAGGAGTCCCGCGCGCGCAGATTGTTGAGCAGCTCGCATCCATTGCCGGCAACTACGTGCCGTCGCTCTATGAGGTTCGTCACGACGAGCCCTGCTCGCCCCATGGCTACACCGTGCCGCGTGAGGGCAAGGATGCGCCGACCGTGGTCTACAAGCGCGTCGTCGAGGATTTCGGCGCCACGAATCCGCTGTCGCAGTCGTGCGTGCCCTATGCGCAGCTGGTCCACGACCGCCTGTCTATCGAGATCCTGCGCGGCTGCGCCCGCGGCTGTCGTTTTTGCCAGGCCGGCATGACGTATCGCCCGGTGCGCGAGCGCTCGGCCGACCAGATTGTCTCGTCGGTGATTCAGGGTCTGGAAAAGACCGGCTATGACGAGGTGTCGCTGACCTCGCTCTCCACGACCGACCACTCCTGCATTCGCGACGTGCTCGGCAGGCTCAACCATCGCCTGGAGGATACGGGTATTCGCGTGTCTATTCCGTCGCAGCGTCTGGATTCGTTTGGCGTGGATATGGCCGAATCGGTCGCCGGCGAAAAGAAGGGCGGCCTGACGTTTGCCCCCGAGGCCGGCAGCCAGCGCATGCGCGACATCATTAACAAAAACGTGACCGAGGAGGACCTGGACCGTGCGGCCAAGGCAGCCTTCGAGGCCGGCTGGAACCGCATGAAGCTCTACTTTATGATGGGCCTTCCCGGCGAGCGCGACGAGGATATCGTGGCCATCGCCAATCTGGCCGATCACGTGCTGGAGCTCGGTCGTTCCGTGGTGCCCAAGGCTCGTCGCGGCTCGATCTCGGTGTCCATCTCGGTTTCGGTCTTTATCCCCAAGGCTGCCACGCCGTTCCAGTGG
>USOF01000161.1 GCA_900556285.1 uncultured Collinsella sp.
GAAGGCTCATCGTCTTCTATCGCGCGTACGCGCGATAGAAGACGATGAGCCTTCATTCCCCTCCCCCGTCTCCGACGCACCTCAAGAACGCCCTGTCGTTGTCGGCGCCGGATGCGCCGGCCTTTTCGCTGCGCTCACGCTCGCCAAAGCAGGTCTTAAGCCCTTGCTTATCGAGCGCGGCGACCCGGCATTTCGCCGCTCGCAGACGATCGACCTCTTTCTAAAGGAGCGCATCCTCGACCCCGAGAGCAATATTCAGTTTGGTCTGGGCGGCGCGGGGACCTTCTCGGACGGCAAGCTCAATACGGGAACAAAAAATCCCGCCCATCGCCTTATCCTCGAAACCTTCGTCGAGGCGGGTACGCCCCGCGATATTCTGTGGGATGCCAAGCCGCACATTGGCTCCGACATCCTTCCCAAGGTTGTCACCGCTATATCCCAGCGCATCGAGCAGCTCGGAGGTGTCGTCCGTTATCGAACGAAGCTCGTCGACATTCGCATCGACGCGTCTGGCGCCATCACCGGTATTGATGTCCAATCGTCCCAAGACGCCGCTTACGAGCCAATCGAGACAAAGCACCTCATCCTCGCCTGCGGGCATTCTGCTCGCGATATTTTTGAGCTCCTTAAGGACCACAACGTGGCCCTCGCACAAAAGACCTTTGCCATGGGCGTTCGCATCGAGCATCCGCAACGCGACATCGACAGAGCCCAATATGGAGCCTCGGCGGGACATCCAGCGCTCGGGGCGGCCCCCTACAAACTTGTTGCCCATCTTCCCAACGGCCGCAGCGTGTTCTCGTTTTGCATGTGCCCCGGCGGACAGGTTGTTGCCGCCTCTTCAGAACCGTGCCATCTGTGCGTCAACGGGGCTAGTCTCAATGCCCGCGACGGACGCAACGCAAATGCCGCCCTGCTCGTTAACGTCACGCCTGAGGACCTTCCCAACGATGACCCGCTCGCCGGCATCGAGCTCCAGCGTGCCTGCGAGGCGGCCGCCTATCGCCTGGGCGGTTCCAACTGGAACGCACCGGCACAACTCGTCGGAGATTTCCTCGCAGGACGCGCCAGCAAGGCGCCCGGAAAGGTAAAGCCCACCTATCCGCTCGGTGTGACCTGGACGGCAATTGACGAAGCCCTACCGCAGCATATCGTCGAGTCGCTCCGCCTGGGACTTCCCCTACTCGGAAAAAAGCTACGAGGCTACGACCGTCCCGATGCCGTTCTTACCGGCGTGGAGACTCGTTCGAGCTCACCTGTCACTGTCACCCGAGACCGAACGTGCCATGCCGTGTCGACCCCGGGCCTCTACCCATGTGGCGAGGGAGCTGGATATGCCGGCGGCATCATGAGCGCGGCCACCGACGGCATCCGTTGTGCCGAAGCCCTGATCGCGGACCTCTAACGCACGAATTTCTGCGCGCAAAAGACACAGGCCCCGAGCTCCACAGGGAACTCGGGGCCTGTTCGCTATTTCTTAAACCGTGTACCCTGGCGTTTTCTGCCCGATGCGAACGTGGAACCCTTGCGGGCCTGCGAACGTAAGCGCTCGATCGTCTCGTCCTCAGACGCGCCCTCGAGCATCGCCCGAATCTGAACGACGGCATCGCGCAGGCGCGCCGCCTCCTCAAAGTCCATGGCGGCAGAAGCGTTACGCATATCCTCTTCCATGGTTTCGACGATCCGCACAAGCTCGTCATGCGGCAGTTCTTCCAACTGCTCCGCAAGTGTCTGCTCGGGCGCCACCGTTTCCGGCACGCCGCCCTCGCCCGACTCATCGGGCGTATAGAATGCGCCATGACCAAGAGAGTCGCCCTTCGAGCGCCCCTTGGAACCCACAGTTTTTTCGGCCTCGGCAATAAAACTTGAGATGTCGTTGATGGCCTTGCGCACTGTCTTGGGCACAATGCCATGCTCTTCGTTATATGCCATCTGAATCTCGCGACGGCGCTGCGTCTCCTCGATGGCCTCTTTCATCGAATCGGTCACAACGTCCGCATACATGATGACTTCGCCATCGGCGTTACGGGCCGCGCGGCCAATCGTCTGAATCAGCGAACGGCGGTTGCGCAAGAATCCTTCCTTATCGGCATCGAGAATTGCCACCAGTGAGACCTCGGGAAGATCCAAGCCCTCGCGAAGCAGGTTGATGCCAACGAGAACATCGATCTTGCCCTCGCGCAGCGTTCGCAGGATCTCGACACGGTCCATTGTCGCCGTATCAGAATGCATGTAATTGACCTTAATGCCCGCATCAAGCAGATGGTCGGTCAGGTCCTCGGCCATTTTGACAGTCAGGGTGGTAACTAGGGCACGCTCGCCGCGGTCGATGCGCTGCAAAATTTCGCCCAGCAGATTCTCGATCTGGCCTTCCACTGGGCGCACCATGATGACGGGGTCCAGCAGACCGGTGGGGCGGATGACCTGCTCGGCCACGCGGCTGGAATGTTCCCGTTCATAGGGGCCAGGGGTAGCGCTGACAAAGATCGTCTGGCCGACCTTGGATTCAAATTCCTCAAATTTCAGCGGGCGGTTGTCAAACGCCGAGGGCAGGCGGAAGCCATATTCCACCAGCGTTTTTTTGCGACTGTAGTCCCCGCCGAACATGCCGCGGACCTGCGGCAGCATCACATGGCTTTCATCCACCATCAGGATAAAATCTTTGGGGAAGTAGTCCAGCAGCGTGGTGGGGGTGGAGCCGGGGGCACGACCGGACAGCACGGCAGAGTAGTTCTCTATGCCCTTGCACATGCCAACTTCCTGTAGCATCTCCATATCGTACTGGGTGCGCTGCTGGATGCGCTGGGCTTCCAGCAGTTTGCCCTCTGCAGTAAAGGCCTGCACCTGCTGTTCCATCTCGGTCTGGATCTTGGCGAGACCTTCTTTCATTTTTTCAGGGCCGACGATATAGTGGCTGGCGGGGAAAATGGCCACATGGCGCACAATATTTTTGCGCTCGCCGGTCAGGGGATCAAACTCGGAAATGCGGTCGATTTCATCGCCGAAGAATTCGACGCGGATGGCGTATTCATCATTATAAGCAAGGTGGATATCCACAATATCGCCGTGAACGCGGAACTTATTGCGGATAAAGTTCATATCGTTGCGTTCATATTGCAGCTTGACCAGGCGGCGGCAGAGCTCGTCCCGCTCCATCTGCATACCGGGGCGCAGGCTGATGACCATGCTGCGGTAATCGATAGGGTCGCCCAAGGAATAAATGCAGGAAACCGACGCCACAATGATAACATTGCGCCGCTCCGACAGTGCCGCCGTGGCCGAATGGCGCAGGCGGTCGATCTCATCATTGATGGCGCTGTCTTTTTCAATATAGGTATCGGTGGAGGGGATGTAGGCTTCCGGCTGGTAATAGTCGTAATAGCTCACAAAATATTCCACCGCATCATCGGGGAAAAATCCGCGCATCTCGGTGCAGATCTGACTGGCCAGGGTTTTGTTTGGTTCCAGAATCAGTGTGGGGCGGTTGCACTGTGCAATGATATTGGCCATCGTAAAGGTTTTGCCGGAGCCGGTAACGCCCAGCAAAGTTTGACCTTTATCCCCTGCTTTCAGGCCCTGCACCAGCGCTTCAATCGCCTGGGGCTGGTCGCCAGTCGGTTTGAACGGTGCTTTGAGGTGGAACACCTCGGTTTGATTTTCCTGTTGCTCCGGCATAGCGGACCTCCCCTGCTGTTGGTCGTTCATTTACAACTTAAGTTCGTCTTGTACAACTTACTGTTGTTTCATTATAGTATAGATCTTTTTAATTGTAAAGGCAATACCGCATAATTCTAAGTGCCGATACGGCGAGCGAGGTGCGGCAG
>USOF01000162.1 GCA_900556285.1 uncultured Collinsella sp.
AATCCAAGTTAGACCATTTCAAATGGTTCGATGTCTGCCCGGATGCGACACTCGATGTGTCCATCCTCGCAGTATCCGGTTCTCAAGGTGCACGCCCCGCGGCTGATCCGGTCCGACCGGGCCGCGCGGCAAGGAGATATATTGCCAGACCGGAGGGGCCCCGCGGGCGGGAATTCCACTCTTCACAAGTCCTACACAATACATCGCTTCCTATATAAGTCATAGAAAGGCTGGTGCAGAAATACTGCACGTATCAGATGATGACCCTTCGGTTAAGAGATATATAAAGATCGGTCACCTGTAAGTGTTTATCTACCCGCGCTTTTAGCAATGTAAACCAGCGCTTTCGATAAAAAAGGGGAGCGCCGCGCACAACGCGACACTCCCCTAGCGATTCAAGAGAATCTATTAGGCCTCGAGAGCCTTCTTGGCAATGGTAGCCAGCTCGTTGAAGGACTCGATGTCCTCGTAAGCCATCTGAGCCAGGACCTTGCGGTCGAGCTCGATGCCGGCAACCTTCAGGCCGTGCATGAACTGAGAGTAAGAGATGTCGTTCAGGCGAGCAGCAGCGTTGATACGGGTGATCCAGAGAGAGCGGATCTCGCGCTTCTTGTTGCGGCGATCACGATACTGATACTGCAGGGAGTGCTGGACCTGCTCTTTAGCATGCTTGTAAGTACGCGAAGCGGCACCGTAGTAACCCTTCGCACGGTGCATAACGGTACGGCGCTTCTTCTTGGCGGCAACAGCGCGCTTAATACGTGCCATGTTCTATCAACTCCTAGACGGTAAAACGAAAAACGGGAACGCGAACTTAGGCGAGACGCGACTTGATGACCTTGCGGTCGGCAGCGGCGATCTCGGTCTCCTGACGGAAGCCACGCTTACGCTTGGTGGACTTCTTGCTCAGGATGTGGCTCTTGAAAGCCTTGCAGCGCATGATCTTGCCCGTGCCGGTGCGGCGGAAACGCTTCTTGGTGCCGCTGTGGGACTTCATCTTAGGCATGAAATACTCCTTAATCGGTTACAGAACACTAGTTACTTGGTATCGCTTGCCGCTTTATCCTCATCGAAGGCGCCCTTAATCGGGGCGAGCAGCATAAGCATGTTACGGCCTTCCATCTTAGGCTTGGACTCGACCGTAGCGTAAGGCTTGAGATCCTCGGCGAGACGCTCGAGGACGTTAAGACCCTGCTCCGGGTGAGCCATCTCACGGCCGCGGAACATGATGGTGATCTTAACGCGTGCGCCCTTCTTGAGGAAACGCAGAACGTGGCCCTTCTTGGTCTCGTAATCGCCAACGTCAATCTTGGGTCGGAACTTCATTTCCTTGACCTCGACCTTGGACTGGTTCTTACGAGCGGCCTTAGCCTTCATGGCCTGCTGGTACTTGAACTTACCGTAGTCCATGACCTTGCAGACCGGCGGCTCCGCGTTGGGAGCGATCTCGACCAGGTCGAGACCCTGATCGTCGGCGACGCGCTGGGCATCGCGGATGGCGAACAGGCCGAGCTGAGAGCCATCGACGCCAATCAAACGGCACGAAGATGCAGTGATCTCGTCGTTGATGCGGGTGTCATCAGACTTAGCTATTTTCCCTACCTCCATTCATAAAAAAATAACCCGGCGCTTCTTTGCAACCAGGTCGTACACATAGACATCCTCGGTATGAGGAAGGGAATCTAAGTTGTATGACCAGTCAGCTGCTCATTGGCGCCAAAAGGTGGGAACCCTCGGGTTCCTCTTTAGGGCATTGCGGGAACAACGCCTTGCGAATAATAACACGTACCGCGCGCTATCACATTACGTACACGAAAAAGGGGCCTTGACCCCCTTGAAGCGCAGGTGCATGTATGGTGCCCGAGGCGAGACTCGAAGGGCCTTCGCTTCGCGAAGCCCCGAGCTTCGGGCGCATGGCGCCCTCGCCACGCTCCGCTACAAACAGGCCACAGGCCTGTTTGCTTAACGCTCCGCGCGCTCACGCGAGTTCGGCACGAAAAAGGGGGCTTAAACCCCCTTGAACGCTCACTTGCATGTATGGTGCCCGAGGCGAGACTCGAACTCGCACGTTGTTGCCAACGGTGGATTTTGAGTCCACTGCGTCTGCCAATTCCGCCACTCGGGCACGTAATGCGTGAGTTAGTTTATCACAGCTTTCTGTTGATTAGTCCGAAAATGGAACTTCGAGCATTTCGATAAGCTCAACCTTGCGCAACATCTCCCGCTTACGACATCCACGCCCATCAACCGAGGCCTCGCCCATCTGGTTGTCATAGGGATCCTCGCGCATGCCATCGAAAGCAGGCACAAATTCAGCCTGGAATCGATTGTTGGCCACCATACGCCACGGGTCGAGGTTGCCAAAGTAGTGCTGGCGACGCCACTCCTCCCCCATCCTGCGCGCCGAGGAACCGAACGATACGTCGGCGTTAAGCCAACCGGTCTGTGGCGTATAGAACTCAGCCCAATCGTGCGGCCCCACCGAATCGGGAGCAACATACAGGCCGCTCTGCCAACGGGCAGGCACGCCCGCGATACGGCACATGGTGATAAACGTGAGCGCCATAACGCCGCAATCGCCGCGGAGCGAATGCACACAGTCATCGGCAATAGATCCCAAAAGCAAATACGGCGGCTGATAGCGATAGTCAATATACTGCGTCAGGTAATCATAGATAGCACGGGCGCGATCGAGCGGATCCTCGAGTCCGTCAACAACACTGGCCGTCAGCTGCTGCAGATACGGCGTAAATGCAATGTGTGGTCGGTCCTCGGAAATATCCTCGGGCAGAGGCGCGTCCATACGCGGATGAACAGGAAGTGTGCCACCGTAGACATCACAATAAGCAGCATCGATGTGATAACGATAGGTCACCGAGAATGAGCGTTCACTCGAAGAAGACCACGAGGCGGTACGCGCCGAAGCGTTCGCGGGAGCAACAGCACCTTCCGGCGTCATGTCGAGAATCTCGACCCGAGACTGTTGACGACAGGCGGCAGCAACGGGTAGCCACGCGCGAACAGCTTCTCCCTTCAGAGCCCCGGGGACAGACACGGATGCCTTAAGCGTGATGGCACGAGTCAACCCGTTTTGCGACTCCATCTCCCTGAGCATCTGGTTACGCAGCGCAATGCCGTCCGTAGAATCGGGACGCAGGCCCGGAACCTCCTTGGGGTACACGCGAAGCGAATCGAGGAAGTTATCGAGAACAAACAGCTCGCCATCGATAAAGCGCCAGTCAATTCGCTTACGATTAATCAGGTCATCAAACTGCTCTTCGGTAAACTCAGGCCACTCCTCGCGAATCATCGCAATGGCTCGATCACGCGACACCGAAAAATGAAGCGGTGTCTCGAGCATGCGATACCGCTCGGCACGAACACAAGCCGCCAGCGAAGGCTCAGGATTCTGCCCCAAAAGGCGATCACAAGCTGCAACAGCTTGCGTCAAATATCCGGCATCCTTGAGACGAAGAATCTCGGGCGGCAGTCCAATATCGAGATGACGAAAGTCATCACAGCAAACATCAACAGAGCAACCAACAGGACCCTCGTCAATAACCTTCCCATCCGAAGGCAGCACATCAATAACAGCCATACCAAACTCCAAGTCACTAGAACGCTTGAAGCCCATTGTAGCGAGATAAATAGAAAGCCCCAACAAAGGAACCCTCAACACCGATAAACGGTACCCATAAAAATGAATTCAGCCCAGTAACCCTGTAGCGAGTAAACGAAGGAGGCCCCGTTTCCCCGGAGCTGATTCCGTCGCGCGACTTCTGGCAAAGCCAGGTGAGCGCGAGGGAAACAGCGTAGGG
>USOF01000163.1 GCA_900556285.1 uncultured Collinsella sp.
GGGCTCGGAGATGTGTATAAGAGACAGCGCACGTACCCATTTCGTGCATCAGTTCAATATTCACCGGCGTTTCGACGATACCGCCCCCGCACGAAACCAACAGGCTGCGCTCGCTTTGGAGCGAACGGAGCGCCGAGGTCTCGAGCTCGCGAAAACGATCCTCGCCCTCGGTCTCAAAAATCTCGGTTACCGACTTGCCGCAACGGCGCACGACCAGACGGTCGGTATCGATAAAACGCCGCTTGAACATGGTGCCCACGTTGCGCGCAAGCGTCGACTTGCCCGCGCCCAAAAAGCCGATAAAGAAGATATGGTCGCAGCCGTGTTTGATGTGCTGGGACATGACGAGACCTATTCCTCGCAGGGAAGGTCGCGCAGGGCCCGGCGCTCAAAGATACGGAAGATCTGCGTATACCACAGGTCCTGCGTCGCCTGCGGCTTTACCAGGATGGTATCGACGCCGGCGAAGTTGCCGCTCCACACGTCCGTGTAGAGCTGATCACCGATCAGCACCGCCTCGCCGGCTGTGGCGCCGAGGCGCTTAAGGCCCGCCTTGAGGGCAAACGGCGCCGGCTTCATGGCGTGGCTGATGGCCTCGAGTCCCAGCTCGCGCGCAGAGCTCATGACCTGGTCGCGATGCCAGTTGTTGGACACCATGCACAGCTTAAAGCCTTTGGCGCGGGCGGCGTCGAGCCAAGCGGAAACCGCGGCGGGAACCTGCTCGGTGTCTCGCGGCACCAAGGTGTTATCGCGATCGAGCAGAATGGCGCGCTTGCCGTCGGCCCACAGGGTATTAAGGTCGATGCGATCGACCGAGGCAACGTAACGTTTGGGGCTAAAAATCCTCATACTAATTCCAAGACTGTTGATGCTCTTCGTAGGTTTGCGAGAAGTACTCCTCGTCCTGCGTAATGTAGAAATACAGGTCATCAGAGTCGGTCGGCTCAAGGGTGGCCTTGAGCGCCTCGAGCGACGGAGAGCAGATGGGCGTGGGCGGCAGGCCCTCATGCTTATAGGTGTTATACGGACTATCGCTCTGCAGGTCGTCGGCGGTAACCTCGCCACCGGTGACATACATCATAGTCGCATCGCTATTGAGATAGCGCAGGCCATCGAGCTTGCCGGCAAGGCGGTTGTAGAAAACCGAGGCCACATGCGCACGTTGATCGGCGTTGAGGCCCTCGCGCTCAACGATAGAGGCCAAGTTGACGATGTCGTAGTCGGACATCTCCACACCGTAGCGTTCCTTGATCTTGGCTTCGCAGCTCGCAAAGTCAAGCGACTTGTACTCGGTCTTAAACTGATCGAGCATAGCGCGAATCACGCCATCGGCCGTCGGCGAATCACCCAACGAATAGGTCTTGGGGAACAAGAAACCCTCGAGCGAGTCGTTAGCGGCGCCCTTAAGGAAGCTATAGTCGTCCACGTAGTTGGAGGCCTTGGCCTGGTTGAGGAAGTCTTCCTTAGAGATGCTGTCGTAGGCCTGGGCCACACGGTCGGCGACTTGATCGACCGTTAAGCCCTCAGGGATAGTCAGCGCATTGGAGCCCGCGTTGGGGCCTTCCATGAGCTGCTGAACAACCTTGGTCGCATCCATGAGTGTGGTGAACGAATAATCACCAGGCTTGAGCGACATATCGGCGTTGAGCTTTTTCACCGCCGCATAGTAATCCTTGGGATTTTCGACGATATGGTTCTCGGAGAGAATCGAGGCGATCGTATCGCCCGAAGCACCATCGGGAATGGTCACCGTAACCTGCTGACCAGCCGTAACCTTCGTATCCTCACCGGCAAAGAAACCCTTGACGGCCGGCACGACAAAGAAAGCGATCGCGGCAAGCGCCAACACGGCGACGACGCCACCGATAATCATAGGCACCGGGGAGCTTTTCTTTTGAGCACCGCGACGAGCATGCGTGTTGTAGCTCGAGCGGGTCGCCGGAGCAACGCCATGCGAACCACGAGCGTGATGCGAATGCGATTGGGGGGCCTGCGTTCGCTGGGTAGGTGCCTGCTGCTTAAAGCGGGTGCCGCCTGCAGGCTGGGCCGTACGAGCAGTGGGCTGCTGAGCCGCGTGAGAAGCCGAATGCTGAACCGAACGAGCAGAAGGCTGCTGACCCGTCCGTTGAACAGGTTGGGCCGAACGAGAGAAGGACTGCGCCGGGTGCGCGGCAGGCTGAGCTGCGCGCTGCGTCGGCTGTGCCGGACGCTGGCCAGGCTGGGCAGGGCGCGACGCCGGCTGCTGTGTACGATTCGGCTGGCGCGGATCGGAAGCACTAGGCATGCGAAACCTCCTCGTTTTTACGATCGAGCCACGTCTGCAAAAACAGGCTGGCGGCAATCATGTCGATCTTGCCCCTCATCTGCTTTTCGTTGAGTCCCTGCTCGCGCAGGATACGCTTGGCCTCTTGCGAGGACAGACGCTCGTCCTCAAACTCCAAAGGAAGATCGAGCTCGTCGGCAATCTTTTGCGCCACAGCGGCAACGCGCTCGGCCTGAGGGCCGGGCTCACCGGCCATGGTCAGGGGACGTCCGCTTACCAGGATGTCGGGCTCATAGTCCTCAACCAGGTAGCGGAACGTCTTGGCCATACCGGTGACCTCGGCAGCCGGAAGCACCTTGACAGGCATCGCCATCTTGCCATCACGGCTCGAGACGGCGATGCCAATCCTGGTCTCCCCTATGTCCAGCGCGAGCGCAACCACAGCGACTTCTTAGATTCTTAGGCGCCGAGCGCGGTCTTAGCGGCCGCAAGGGCATCGGCGATGCCGGCAGCATTCTTGCCACCAGCCTGGGCCATGTTGGGACGACCGCCACCGCGACCGTCGACCAGACCCGCGATCTGCTTGATCACGTTACCGGCGTGGAAACCGGCCTTGACGGCGTCATCGGAGCCGGCAGCGAGCAGGGCCGGAGTGCCCTTCTCAGTCACGCTGGCGACGACACAAGCGACAGGGCCGGCGACCTTCTGGTGCACGGTATCCCATACGTTGCGCAGGTCGGCAGCCTCAAGGCCCTGGAGCTCAGCGACAACGAGCTTATAGCCGTCGAGCTCGACGGCGCCCTCGATGGCGCTGGAGATAGCGTCGGAGGAGCCACCGGTCAGAGCCTTCTTGAGCTTGTTGGACGTCTCGCGCAGCTCGGCCTGCAGGTTCTCCACGCGGGCGGGAACCTCGTCTACGCGGCACTTGAGCGCAGCGGCGGCGGCGTCGACGAGCGCCAGGCGGTCGGCCATATAGTCGAGAGCACCCTTAGAGGTCACGGCCTCGATACGACGGACATTCGAGCCCGTAGAGGACTCGGAAATGATCTTGAACAAGCCAATCTCAGCAGTGTTGGCAGCGTGCGTGCCACCGCAGAGCTCGCGGGAGAACGGCTGGTCCTCGGCGCCCACGGAGACGACGCGGACGACATCGCCGTACTTCTCGCCAAACAGAGCGACAGCGCCGGCGGCCTTAGCCTCGTCGATGCCCATGACACGGGTCACGACCGGCTTGGAAGCGAAGATCTGCTGGTTGACCAGGTCCTCGACAGCCTTGAGCTGCTCAGAGGACAGAGCCTCGAAGTGCGTGAAGTCAAAGCGCAGGTGCTCGGGCGTCACCAGCGAGCCGGCCTGGGAGACGTGCTCGCCCAGGACCTGCTTAAGGGCGGCGTCGAGCAGGTGCGTGGCGGTGTGGTTGCGGCGCAAGAAGCCACGGCGCTCGGCGTCGAGCGCGGCGGTAACAGCGGCACCGACAGTCAGCGTGCCCTCGGCAACGTGGGCGACGTGAGCATACAGGCCGTTGTGGTTCTTGGTATCGGAAACGGTCAGCGAAAC
>USOF01000164.1 GCA_900556285.1 uncultured Collinsella sp.
CTCGTACCGGTTCGGTGCTGTACCAGCACACCGACAATCCCTCACAGGTGCTTACCGAGGGCGAGGCCGCCGCGGTCACCGATGTTCTGACCGGCGTCATGCAGGGCGGCGGTACGGGTGCTGTTGGCGCTCTGAGCGTCAACCAGCCCTATGCCGGCAAAACGGGCACCACCGACAACACCACCAACCTGTGGTTCTGCGGCTATACCCCGCAGCTGGCGTGCGCCCTGTGGACCGGCTATTCCGCGGGCGAGATCCCCATCCAAAAATACGGCACGGACCTGCTGGGCGACAGCACCAACCTGCCTGTCTTCAAGCGGTTTATGAACACCGTTCTGACCGGTACCGAGCGCGAGGAGTTTGCGACCGGAACGGCGCCCACCTATAAGAACAACAGCGTCTGGAAGTTCTACGGCACCAACAACACCAAGAAGACGGAGAACGACGACAAGGACAAGGACGAGAACGAGGACGAAGAGGAAACCACCACTACAACGACTACCACGACGACCACGACCACCGAGACCACGGGCGGCGACACCACCGGCGGCACCGGTACGACCGGTGGCTCGACGGGCGGCTCCACCGGTGGTTCGACCGGCGGCGATGGCGGCACGCCTACGCCCACTCCCGATCCCTCGCCCACGCCTGACGATACGGTCGGCTAGAAATCATCCGGCCATAAGCAACAAGGCCCCCGAACAGCTTATTCAACTGCTCGGGGGCCTTTTAGTTTAAAGCGACCTGGCAGGCGGTCTTTATACCGGCAAACAAAAAGGGGGGTACCGACCCTCGTCGATACCCCCTTACAGGCAACTATGTCAGCGCGCGCAGGGCCGAGCGCACGACCCGCACGCCTACATGCGAGAATTGCTCAGCTTATTGATCAGCGCCTCGAGACGCTCGCCGTCCTCGGCCGTCTGGGCAATAACCAAAATCGTATCGTTGCCGGCAAGCGAGCCAAGCACATCGGGCAACTCTGCCGCATCAACGGCGGCGGCGATGCCGGAAGCCGTGCCAGGCTGAGCCTTGATCATAACCAGATTATCGGTACGCAAAACGCCCGTTACGAGCTCGGAAACCATACGCTGCAGGTGCAGGTCCTCTGCCAGAACATAGATACCCTCGGGGAGCTTACGCAGCCCCATATCGGCAATATCGCGAGAGACAGTCGCCTGCGTGCAATCAAAGCCCATAGCACAGAGCTCATCGACCAGCACGCGCTGCGTACGGACGTCCTTATTGCGCACAATATCTCTAATGGCATCCTGGCGCCCATTGCGTTTTTTAGCCATACAAACCCTCTCTCCAAAAGATGGCGGAGACAATCAATCAGTGATTGAATAGTTTAACGCTATTTGAAGGCTTTTGTGTATAAGAACGCATTTCGAAACAATTCTATGCAAATTTGTTTCGAAATGAGCCGTTTAGGCGGTTTTTGCACCCGTCCGGTTAAGAAAAGCTGCCAGATGCGTACACATC
The DNA here is from genome assembly GCA_900556285.1 of uncultured Collinsella sp. Lineage (GTDB taxonomy): Bacteria > Actinomycetota > Coriobacteriia > Coriobacteriales > Coriobacteriaceae > Collinsella. The sequence continues at coordinate 1,483 of USOF01000164.1, forward strand.
ACGCAGCGCGTGGGCTTGGCGCTGGCGATCGGCCCAAACAACAGACCGAGTCCCCGATGGTTGTCCTTGAGCGCGGCGACCATCTGACGGGTTCGAGGCGCCTCGAGCATATCACGCATGCGGGCGGAACGCTCAATTGACGACACCCCATGCGGGCTCAGACACAAATTCTCGATGCAGGCGACCAGTCCGGCAAAGTAGAACTTTTGGCTTGCCAGCTTGAGCCGACCACCGCTATCTGCTTCCGAGAGTGAGTCCGCAAGCTCGTCGAGCGCCCGGGTGTCATCGGATACCTTGGCATACATGGTGGGATCAAAGGCATCTGTAAGCTTAGGCGCCGCCGCGTGGAAACAAGCGTCGCCGCATCCGGAGACGCGCTGTGCCTGCGAGAGCGCGCACGCCATAAACCCAACCGTGCGAAACGTCTTATCGCACAAAAGACATGCCTCAAACAGTGGACGGCTGTACATCACGCCAGAGACTTGAGCAACCAAGCCGCCTAAAAACAACTGGGGCAGCCCGGCCACCATCGAAGACTTGTCTTCAATGACAATAGAGGCAGCATCCAAGACACGCGAATGGCGCTCTCGATGTGCATCATAGCGGTCGAGCGACACCGTGGGGAACACTATGTCTGCCGCAGTATCGCACGCGATATCGACCATCTTGGAAAGGGACTGCGGAGCAAACCACTCATCGGCGTTCATAGCGATGATTTGAGAGCCGCGCGAGGCAGCAAAACCGGCACGAAGACACGCGCTGTGCTTCGCGTCCTCGACGTCAATCAAATCAATATGGATGTCCCTGTCGGCAGCAACTTGAAGCGAATGGCGCACACCGGGCGCAGTATCGCGACAGACAACGACAATCTGCAAATCGTAGAGGTCTTGGTTCTGGATACTCTCGAGCGCACGCATCGCATAGCTGGGCGAACCTTCTACCACAAGGATCACCGAAAGTCGCGGATGCGAGCCACGTCGAACCAAATTATCCGTCCTCTCGACAGCAATGAATCAAACCGTGGTTCATGGTACACCCCGGCAATAAAAGCAATGAGACACCGGTTGCATTGCACGCCAAGAACAGATGTTGCACACGCGCAGCCCACAGATGACAGGTGTCGACGCACGACACGTCGAGCCCTCCCCTAGTCGAGCACGACAAGCTCGGCGGGATCGTAATCCACACCCATAAACGTAAGGCCGCAGGCAGGCGCCGTGGGACCCGCAGCGGTTCGGTCACGGGCGCCAATAACCTCGCGCATCCACTGGGGATCGCGACGATGCATGCCAATCTCCACGAGCGTTCCTACAATGGTACGCACCATCGAGTGCAAAAACGCATTGCCCTCGATAGTGAAGGTCAGGATATCCTCGCCAAAAGCGACCTCGTGGCCAAACTCCGCACGCATCACGCAGCGGTGCGTGGGCTTGCCCACAGCAGAGGCAACCTTGCAAAAGCTCTTAAAGTCCTGCTCGCCCAAAAGCGCAGGGCAGGCGGCCGCCATCGCATCGACGTCGAGGGGATAGCGATGCCACCACACCGCACCGCGCGAGAGCACGGGGCGCGCATCGCGATCGGCAATACGGTACGTATACGTACGGGACCGCGCGTCAAAGCGGGCAGAAAAGCCCCTACGGGCCTTGTAGACCTCGTTTATGGCGATATCTTTGGGCAGGAGGGCATCCATAGCCCTCAGCCACCTACGGCGCGTCAGAGCAAGCTCAGCGTCCGTTACGGGCACGCTAATGTACTGGGCCACCGCATGCACGCCGGCATCGGTACGACCCGCACACGTCAGATCGATCGGGCGGCGCAGCAGCGTCTCGATAGCGCGGCGCAACTCGCCCGCAACGGTCGTCTGGCCCGGCTGCTCGGCAAATCCGCTATAGGACGAGCCATCATAGGCAACACAGAATACAAGCGTGGCATCGAGCTCAGGAATCGAATTGAAATCAGACGGCGCGGTCATGGGCGCTCCCAACAAACAAGCAACGGTATCGCGACAAAAAAAGAGGGGTACGCGAACGTACCCCTCGAATATAGCCTATGCAGACGGATTGTCTACTCAGCGGTCTCCTCAGCAGGAGCCTCCTCGACGGCCTCGACCTTCTTGGGAGCAGCGGCCTTCTTGGGGGCCGGAGCAGCCTTCTTGGCCTTAGGCGTGCAAGGCTCGGTGACGAGCTCCATGATAACGATGGGAGCGTTGTCGCCCTTGCGGTTGCCAAGCTTCATGATGCGGGTGTAACCGCCGTTGCGGTCCTGCCACATGCCCCTGTCTCTTATACACTTCTCCGAGCCCACGAGACTCCTGAGCATCT
>USOF01000165.1 GCA_900556285.1 uncultured Collinsella sp.
CGCTTTACGCCATCTTGCTGCCGCGTAAGCGCCTTATGTGGGCAACCTTTATTTCCGCTGGTGTAGGCGGCGCCATTGCCGGCCTCATGGGTGCCAAGCTCTATGCCTTCGGCGCCTCCGGCCCGCTCGGTTTCCCGAGCTTTATTAACCCTGCCGGCATCGACACGGGCTTTATCGGCCTTGTCATCTCCGGTGTGGTCGCTTTCGTTCTGGCTCTTGTCGCCGCTATGGTGATCGGTACCAAGAAGGACGAGGGCGGTAAGGCACTCAACATCTCGGTGGACTAGTCTTTCTGCGCACTTTAACTAAATATGCCTCGGACGGCGACGTGCCGCCCGAGGCATATTTGTGTTTTGTGCCGCTGTCATCGTGTTTGCGGACACAAGTCTGCGGTTGTGGAGCAGCGGGGATTATGACGGTCGTGCCGCGTTAGAAGACGTACGGTCGCCCTGCAGGAGCTGACGGTAGGGGAGGAAGTCGATGAACGAGACGACCGCCTGCGAGTGCGCGGCGTTCCGCTTGAGGTAGAGCCTGACCTCGGAGGTCGTCGCGGGCTCAAGCGGCACCAGGGCTACCTTTCCGCTGGCGAGCGATTCCGCCGGCTTGCGCATGAGGAATGAGACGCCGGCGCCGCGCGCGACAAGGGAGATGATGTTCTCGGCTCGTTTGCCGGTGAACGTAACACGTGGGCCAAATCCAGCTTCGCGACAAAGGGAAAGGACGAGCTCGCTTACGAACGAGCCTTGGGGAAGCATGAGGAAATTCTCGTCGATAAGGTCGTCTATCTCGACGGTGTCACGTTCGGCGAGCGGATGGTCGAGTGGAAGGACGGCCACGAGCCGGTCGGTCGTAAAGGGAATCTTTTTGAACTCCGGCTCGATGGCGCCGCCGTCACGGATGAAGGCCAGGTCAATGTCCTCGTGCAGGAGCATGCGCTTGAGTGTGTCGCCCTCGCCCTCGATGAGCTCAACAGAATATGAGGGGTTCGCCTGCTGAAAATCGATGACGGCGTCCGTGATCCCATAAGGGGCCATAATGGGGATAGAACCTACGGTGAGGTGCTCGAGCGGCTCACCTGCGCCTATTTGAATGGCGGCAAGATAGCGGTGCTGAAGCGTCGCAATTTTTTGCGCATAGGGGAGGAGCGCTTCACCTTGCGCGGTGAGTGTTACGTGGCGCTGGCTTCGATCGATGAGCTTGCAGCCGAGTTCGTGCTCCATTGCCATGATGTGCTTAGAGAGGGTTGATTGCGACATGAAAAGCAGTTCCGCCGCATCAAGAAACGTGCGTGACTGCGCTAAGATGGCGAATTCGCCAAAGCGGCTGATATCCATAGGGAGGCCTCCGGTACCCTCATTTTGGCAGGTGGCCTAAACCACGACGCCGTTGCAGTGGTCGATTTCGTGTTGGATGATCTCGGCGGTGTAGCCCGAGAAGTTTTTGATGCGGTGGACGAAGTTCTCGTCCAAATACTCAACCTTAATGCGGCGATAGCGGGTACAGGGACGCTCGCCGATCAGCGAGAGACATCCTTCGCTCGTCTGGTAGGCGTTGACCTGCTCAAGAATTTGCGGGTTGTACATAAGCAGCGATTTGCTGCCGTCCTTTACGCAGATGATGCGTTTGCGCACGCCGATCATGTTGGCGGCGAGACCCACGCACTCGTGCTCATGCTCGTGGAGCGTATCCAGGAGGTCCTGCCCGGTCACGGCGTCGTCGGGCCCTGCGTCTTCGGAAGACAGGCGCAAAAAGAACTCGGATTTCATGATGGGCTTAATCATGGCGGGCTCCTCATGTCTTATGCTTTCGTGGACTTTTAATAATAGCGCGGAAGGAAAGCTGTGCGTCCGCGTTACAATCTTTCGACGTTGGACCATGTTGTCAGACTCGTCGAGTACGGCGTCTGGCGTAAGTCTAGGGCTCATTTTTTCGCCCTGGACTGTTCCTCTGGGGCGATGCGACTGTCGTTCCAAGAGGAAGGAAATGCATGGGGAGCAAATCTCAGCAACAAGTTCAAGCAACGCCATCGGCCACCGCGGCGATTCTCGTCGTTATGTATATTGCAGCCTTTGTTGCCGCGTTTAACGAGAACATCATTAACGTGGCGTTGCACGACATTATGACAGCCTTTTCGGTGAGTGCTACCACGGCGCAGTGGCTCGTCTCGGGCTACATGATCGTGACGTCGATCTTTACGGCCATCATGGCCTTCCTGTCCGGCCGTTTCTCGACGCGCAAGCTGTTATTTTTCGCATGCGGATGTATGGTCGCCGGCGAAGTCCTGTGCCTGGTCGCTCCGTCGTTTAGCGTTTTGCTGCCAAGTCGTATTTTGCAGGCTGCGGGATCGGGCATCTTGTTCCCGCTCATGATGAACGTGGTGCTGTCTTGCGCCCCGCGCGAGAAGCTCGGTCTGTATCTGAGCCTGGGCGGCGCCTGCATTACGCTAGGGCCGGCGTTTGGACCCGTGATCAGCGGTCTAATGTGCACGTTATTTGGCTGGAGGGCGGTGTTCGTAGTGCCGCTGGTGGGCGGTATTGCGGTCGCTGCGGCGGGCGTAAAGCTCGTTCAGAATGTCGGAGAGCGCTCGAACACCACGCTTGATATTCTGTCGGTTGTTTTGCTCGCCGCCGGCATTACGGCATTTGTGTATTCCGTAGGCGAGTTCTCGACCAATCTGACCACCGGCATCGCGACGCTCTTCGCCGCCGTTGTGCTGCTCGGCCTGTTTGCGGCCCGTCAGCTCAAGCTCGAGCATCCGGTGCTTAACGTGCGTCCCATGGCGAGCGTTCGCTTTTGGCCTGCGTGCCTGCTTGTGGTGGTGTCGATGATGACGACGTTCTCGATGAGTGTTTTGTTGCCGCTCTATTTTGAAGGTGCCTACGGCATGACCGCACTTGTTGCGGGCCTGCTCATTTTGCCGGCGATTGCCTGCAACGCCGTGACCTCGATTGTGGGCGGACGCGTGATGGACGCCCGTGGCGCATGGCCGCTGCTGCCGGTCGGCTTTGCCCTGATTGCCGTGGGGCAGACTGCAATCTCGATGACGGCGGCAAGCATGAACATCGGCGTCGTCGTGGCGCTGACCGTTGTGGTGTATGCCGGAGTCGGCCTGGTGCTGAGCCCCTCGCAGACGGCCGGCTTGGAGACGCTTCCTGCCGCTGAGCATCCTCACGGAACGGCATTGCTTAACACGTGGAATATGATTGCCGCGTCGTTTGGCCCGTCGCTGTTTATCGGTCTGCTCTCGAGTTCTGCGGCGACCGCCGGCGCGGCTGGCGCTGCGACCGAAGTTGCCCAGGCGATTGGATTTGCAGCTGCCGTGCGTGTGGCGGCTGTAATTGCCGTGGTCGGGTTCGTGGCGTCGCTGGTGTACGCTCGTCGCGAGTCGCACATGTCGCATTAATGTGTGCTCATAGATTCTGCAGCTAGATTGGATGGCGACACCATAAACTAATGGACGTTTTGCCGAGAGGCATGAATGTTTAAAGCGCAAAGAGTGCGCGACGGGCCCCGCGAATGGGGCGATGATGCCCGAGAGGGCCAAGAAGGAGTCTCATGTCTGAGAACGAAGAGATCATGAACGAGACCGAGAACGAGACCATGGCTGCCGAGGTCGAGGTAGTCGAGACCGTGGAGACCGAAGCTGCCGAGGTTGAGGCTGCTGACGAGGTTTCCGCCGAGGAGGAGGCCGAGGTTGTCAAGGCCGCCGTTGATTACGATGACGAAGAGCTGATGGACAAGATGCAGAAGGCCGCCCGCCTGCTGCGTAGCCGT
>USOF01000166.1 GCA_900556285.1 uncultured Collinsella sp.
CTGGTGGGCCTCAAGAGCCGCGAGTGCTACGAGGTTCCCGGCGCCCTGACGCTCATCACCGCCCACAAGGCACTCGAGGACATCTGCGTCGAGGGTGACCTGCTCAAGACCAAGATCAAGCTCGAGCAGGATTGGGCCACCGCCGTGTATAACGGCCAGTGGTACAGCCCGCTCAAGAACGCGCTCGACGCCTTTATGGCCGATACTCAGAAGTTCGTGACCGGCACCGTCCGTCTGAAGTTCTTTAAGGGCAACTGCCATGTCGTCGGCCGCAAGAGCCCCTTCAGCCTCTACGACTACGGTCTGGCTACCTACGACCGCGACACCACGTTTGACGAGAAGGCCAGCGCCGGCTTTATCGAGATCGATACGCTGTCGCTCAAGACGTGGGCTAAGGTCCAGGGGCCCAGCTCTGCTGCCGCCCAGGCCTAGCGCCTCCTTCCCTTGGTATCCGCGCGGCCCATCCGCGTGATACAAAACGGGCGCACGGGGTCCCTACCTTTCGTTATGCTTGCTGACACTTCTTAACATCGGTGGCCCCTACGTTCCGCCCGCATATATGATGCCGCGTCTGCGGCTGAGTCCGAGCCCCGCCGGGGTTGTCCGGCGGGGCTCCTTCTATCAATTTGGCGACTCTGTGCCTATATATATGAGGAGTATCCATTATGTTCAATGCTATCGCGCATGCTTTGCTTGCCCTCGCGCCCGAGTTCGATGCTGTAAGGGTCGAGGACGTTCCTATGAGCCTGAAGGCCTGGATCGATGGTTCGCAGGGCAACATCCGGAGGGAGACGTTGGGCGCCAAGTGCATGGTGCGTCACTTCTTTGCAAATTAGCCACATGGCCCCGCGCGCGGCAGGGAGTGTGTAAAACTAGCGGTTGATAAATCGCTTTAGCGACAGGGCACATTGCTTTGGACGCTTGTTTTGGTATTTGGAGAAAGGAGACGGTTCCATGGCTCTTTGGGGCGGTCGTTTTGAGGCGGGCGTGGCCGAGGTCACGCAGGAGTTTGGCGCGTCGCTGCCGGTCGACAAACATCTCTATAAGCAGGATATCGCCGGCTCTAAGGCGCATGCCAAGATGTTGGCCGCCCAGGGCATCATCAGTGCCGAGGACGAGCAGGCGATTGCCAAGGGCCTGACCGGAATCGAACAGGATATCGATGCCGGCAACTTTACCTTCGACATCAACGATGAGGACATTCATATGTCCATCGAGAGCGAGCTGACGCGTCGCATCGGCGAGGCTGGCAAGCGCTTGCATACTGGGCGTTCGCGCAACGACCAGGTGGCGACCGATACGCGCCTGGGCGTCAAGGCGCTGGCCAAGGAGCTCATGGAGGCCAATCTTGAGCTGCGCCATGTGCTGGTGGATGCGGCCAAGAAGTACGACAAGGTGATTCTGCCGGGCTACACGCACATGCAACATGCTCAGCCCGTGCTGCTGTCGCATCACCTGCTGGCGTATTCCTGGATGTTCGCGCGCGACTTTACGCGTTTGAAGGCCGCCTTTGATGCTGCCGACAACTGCCCGCTGGGTGCCGCTGCGCTTGCCGGTACGAGCTATCCGCTCGATCGCCAGATGACGGCTGCCGAACTTGGCTTTGCGGGCGTGATCCCCAACTCGCTCGATGCCGTTTCCGACCGTGATTTTCTGCTCGATCTGCATTACGCCGGATCCGTCATGGCGATGCACCTGTCGCGTCTTTCCGAGGAGATCGTACTGTGGTCGAGCTCCGAATTTGGCTTTATCACGCTTTCCGACTCGTACTCCACTGGCTCGTCCATCATGCCGCAGAAGAAGAACCCCGACTTTGCCGAGCTTATCCGCGGCAAGAGCGGTCGCGTGTACGGCAACCTGGTGCAGCTGCTGGTAACCATGAAGGGCCTGCCGCTTGCTTATAACAAGGACTTGCAGGAGGACAAGGAGGGCGCGCTCGATACCGCCCATACGCTCATGCAGTGCCTGTCCGTTATGGCCGGAATGATTTCGACTTGGACCGTCAACGAGGATGCCATGGCGCGCGAGTGCGGCGTGGGGCACCTTGCCGCCACCGATGTTGCCGATTACCTGGCCAAGCGTGGCCTGCCGTTCCGCGAGGCACATGCCGTGGTGGGCCATCTGGTCCTGATGTGCGAGAAGCGCGGCTGCAATCTTGAGGACCTGCCGTTTGAGGTGTTCCAGGAGGCAAGCCCGCTCTTTGAGCGCGACATTACCGAGGCGCTCGATATCCCGTCGATTGTCGCCGCGCGCACGACCGAGGGCGGCACCGCTCCTGCCGCCGTTGCCGTGCAGTTGCAGCGTGCCGAGGCACAGCTCGTGGCTGACGAGGTCGTGTTTGGATCGCTGACCAAGGTCGTCGAGATGGGTCACGGGGCAAAGTAGAGGTTTGGCTGAAGCCGTTTTGGCCATGTATTGATAAATCGTTTTCGCTTTACGGGCGCCTGCTGATGTGGGAGCCCGTATTTTGTTGCTATGGGGGAGGGGCTTGTCGAGAACTTCTGTAGGACCTTTGGGCAGGTTGTGAAGGGGATACGTTCGCGGGCGGCAACCGACCGCCTGCTCTGTTCGGCGCGGTTGATGGGCGGTCGGATGGTACTCTAATCGGGCTTCGAAACAGAAGTGACACATATGGAGCGCTTTAATAAATTGCAACGTTTCAATAAACAGCTTTTTGTTTAACTGCAGCTAAAACTCTGTTACGATGCAGTCCAGGCGGGTGCCGGAATGGGACTTGGGCACGCGCGAACCTACTTGAAAGGCTACTTTTATGGCTATCGAGAAGACCTTCATCATGATTAAGCCCGACGCCGTGCGCGACCGCAAGATCGGCGAGATCGTTGCTCGCATTGAGCGCAGCGGCCTTGTCATCGAGCGCATGGAGATGACCACGCTCGAGCGCGCTACCGTCGAGGAGCACTACGCCCATCTGGCCGACAAGCCCTTCTTTGGCGGTCTCTGCGACTTTATGACGAGCGGTCCGGTCGTCAAGATGGTCGTTTCCGGTCTCTCCGCTGTTGCTAAGATGCGCACCCTCATGGGCGCTACCAACCCGCTTGAGGCTGCTCCTGGTACCATCCGCGGCGACTTTGCCGTCGATGTCAACGCCAACGTGATCCACGGCTCCGACTGCCTGGAGAACGCCGAGATTGAGATCAAGCGCTTCTTTGGCTAAACCAGCTTTGACTCCTTAAAGCTGTTAGCGTGTGGCTTGGGCGCCGCGGAACTCCATCCGCGGCGCCCTTTTATTCCAAAATCTATGCAGGGGCCCGCTCGGACATGTGTTCCGAGCGGGCCCCTGCTGTTAGCTTGTGGCACTGAATAGTTTAGGCTTCGTCGACGATCTTAAGGGCGCGCGTGTGATCGATCTCGTTGAGGAGGTTAACGCGACGCTCGTGACGACCGCCCTCAAACTCGGCGTCGAGCCACTCGTCGACGATCATCTTGGCGAGCTCGGAGCCCACGACGCGGGCGCCAAAAGCGAGCACGTTGGTATTGTTGTGCATGCGGGAGAGCTTGGCGCTGAAGGGCTCGGAGCACACGACGGCGCGTACGCCCTCGACCTTGTTGGCAGCCAGGCTGATACCGACGCCGGTGCCACAGATCAGGATGCCTAGATCGACGTCGCCGTTGGCAACGGCCTTACCCACCTTGTAGCCGGCGATGGGGTAGTCAAAGCTCTCGGAGGTGTCGGTGCCAAAGTTCACGACCTCGCAGCCGCGCTCCTTCAGGTGCTCGGAGATGATGTTCTTGAGCTCGACGGCGGCG
>USOF01000167.1 GCA_900556285.1 uncultured Collinsella sp.
TTCCTGCAGATCGTTTACGGCCGCAGCCAGACCGCGTTCTCCGAGGGCGGCCTGCCCGTGGGCGCCTCCCTCGACGACCTCGGCAAGGGCCTTCGCTCTCAGGTCGGCACCATGTTCGGTACCAAGGCCAAGGGCGCTCGTTACCTCGAGCTCGCTCAGGGCTACGTCACCCGCATGGCTCTCAACGACAAGAACGAGATCATCGCGTTCGAGTTCCTGAACCTCGGCAAGTTCACCGACGCCGTCAAGGCCGGCAAGACCCCCGAGGAGGCCATCGCTGGCGCTATGGGCCACTATGGTCAGTGGGAGAACGCTGCCAAGTACATCGACCCGCGCACCGACGAGGAGACTCACTCCGTCGCCAGCGTGTTCCCGGTTCACGAGTAGAAAGGGAGGGATATAAGAATGGCTGTTACTTTCGAAGGTTACGAGCGCCGCGTTGAGAAGATCAACGCCTGCCTCGCAGAGAACGGCATCGCCTCCCTCGAGGAAGCCGAGCAGATCTGCCTCGACAAGGGCGTCAACGCTCGCGAGATCGTTCACGACACCCAGTCCATCGCGTTCCAGAACGCCGAGTGGGCCTACACCCTGGGCTGCGCCCTGGCCCTCAAGCGCGGCGTGAAGACCGCTTCTGAGGCCGCTTCCGTCATCGGCGAGGGCATCCAGGCCTTCACCGTTCCCGGCTCCGTCGCCGAGGACCGCAAGGTCGGTCTGGGCCACGGCAACCTGGGCGCTATGCTGCTCTCCGACGACACCGAGTGCTTCGCCTTCCTGGCCGGCCACGAGTCCTTCGCTGCCGCTGAGGGCGCTATCGGCCTGGCTCTGAACGCCAACAAGGCTCGCAAGAAGCCGCTGCGCGTTATCCTCAACGGTCTGGGCAAGGACGCCGCCCAGATCATCGCCCGCATCAACGGCTTCACCTATGTGAAGACCCAGTTCGACTACTACACGGGCGAGCTCAAGGTCGTCGAGACCATCCCCTACTCCGATGGTCCCCGCGCCGCCGTTAACTGCTACGGCTCCGACGACGTCCGCGAGGGCGTTGCCATCATGTGGCACGAGAACGTCGACATCTCGATCACCGGTAACTCCACCAACCCCACGCGCTTCCAGCACCCCGTCGCTGGCACCTACAAGAAGGAGCGCATCGAGGCTGGCAAGAAGTACTTCTCCGTCGCTTCTGGTGGCGGCACCGGCCGTACTCTGCACCCGGACAACATGGGCGCCGGCCCTGCCTCTTACGGCATGACCGACACCATGGGCCGTATGCACTCCGACGCCCAGTTCGCCGGTTCTTCCTCCGTGCCTGCGCACGTCGACATGATGGGTCTCATCGGCATGGGCAACAACCCCATGGTCGGTGCCACCGTCGCCTGCGCTGTCGCCGTCGAGGAGGCCCTCAAGGCCTAATCGCGCCCGCGCGATGCTCAAATAATTGAGCTTTGGAGCCGCTACCTTTCGAGGTAGCGGCTCTTTTTGTTTGCGCTGTCGCAGGGTAGCTAATGCCAATATATCAGTTGGGGCGAAATACGAGATGTGATGAGACGGAGCGTCAGAACGTCCATGACGCCCACCTGCCATATTTGCCCTTTACCGATTTGCCGAGTCTTTGCGGCCCCATTGCCGATCACCCGTGCGACAATGCGCCGGACGAGAAAGGAATCCGATGGAATCGACTGACGTACTGGTAATTGGATCTGGCATTGCGGGCCTTTGCGCCGCCATCGAAGCGGCACGCACGGGTGCAACCGTCACTGTGGCAAGCGCCGGAAAGACTATGAGTGGATCGAGCTTCTTCCCCGGAACCTGGGGCCTGGGGCTTATCGGACCCGTCGACGAAGACGATGAGCAGGACCTCATCGACACCATTCAGACCGTTGGTGGCGGCGTCGCCGACCCCGAGCTTGTCCAGACGTTTGTCCACGGCATTCCCCAGGCAATTGAATGGCTCGAGCAAGACCTAGACGTTGAGCTCCAGCGTCCGCAAAGCGCTGAGAGCGCCCAGCAAAAGCAATTTATCCCCTGCTTTGACCACAAGACGCGCATGTGGCGCGGCCTCACCCGCAAGCCCCTTGAGGACGCTCTGACGACCCGGATCGAGTCGCTCGGCATTCGCCTGCTCCCCCGCCATGAGCTTATCGACCTTGTTGAGGACACGAACGGCAGAATAACCGGAACCGTGCTCTACGACCTCACCGAAAATCGAATCGTGCCCTTTGCTGCCAAGGTCACGATCATCGCAGCCGGTGGCACAGGCGGCCTGTTCGAGCGTAGCCTTACGTCGGCTGATGTGCTCAGCTCCTCGCAGGCCATCGCACTCGCGCACGGCGCAACACTTACTAATATAGAGTTCATGCAGATGATGCCCGGCTTCATCGAGCCCAGGCGCAACTTGGTCTTCAACGAGAAAACCTGGCGCTACGTACATGTAGACCAGCCGGTAGATATTGCAGACGACAAGCTGGACGACCTGCTCGAGCAGCGCTCTGGATATGGTCCTTTCACGTCACGCTTGGCCTCCCGCGCTATTGATCTCGTCATCGATCAGGCAGGTGTCGAAGGCCTGGCACTCCACTACGACTTCCCCCGCGAAGATGTCCCAGAGTTTGCGCAGACCTTTGCCACCTGGCTGCAAGACGAGCACGGCATCGCCCCGACTGACGAGATGCGCGTTGCGATGTATGCCCACGCCGCTAACGGCGGTATCAAAATCGACAAGACCGCGCACACGGGCGTTGAGGGCCTCTACGCCTGTGGCGAGGCAACAGGCGGCATGCACGGCGCCGACCGCATCGGAGGGCTGTCGAGCGCCAATGGCATCGTATTCGGGCGTATCGCGGGCGCATCGGCGGCTCGAGCAGCACTGGACGCTCCCGAGACTGACGCACCGGTGGATGTCGCCCTCCCCGAGCATGGCATCGCTACAGCAGTCGCCGAGCGCCTAACCCGCTGCCTCAAACACACAATGAGCACCTACTGCATGATCAACAGGACCGAACCAGGCCTATCCGAGGCGCTTCAAGAGCTTGAAAGCCTACAAGACGAGGCGACGTCGCTGCATAAGCCGCACGCCAATGACAGCGAAATCGCTGCCCTCGCCCGCCTAAAGTCGCAGATTCAGCTGGCTGCGGAGATGGTCAAAGCCATGCGCAAACGGACTGAAAGCCTCGGTTCGCACTATCGAGCAGACTGAATCGATTCACACTTTGAGTTTGATCACAATTTCTCAACATGCATCGAGCCCCGTAAGTATGATTCCCCCAAGGAGAACACGCTTACGGGGCTTGAGCCGTGTTTTCCCTAAGGGAATCACGGTGCAGACAGCTCAGCTCCGCGCCCTTTCGGGTTCGACCCCATGTGAGGTCAACGAAAAAAGCGACCAGCCGAAGCCAGTCGCTTTAACATGCTTTGGTGGGCCGTCAGGGGGTCAGCCTGCTGCGCAGGCGGCCGCTGCGGCGCTTCGCGCCTTGCGCGCTGCGCTGGTAAATGCTTACGCATTTCCTCAGCTCCGCGCCCCGACGGGTTCGACCCCATGCGAGGTGAACAAAAAGCGACCAGCCGAAGCCAGTCGCTTTTACATGCTTTGGTGGGCCGTCAGGGGGTCGAACCCTGGACCTTGGGATTAAGAGTCCCCTGCTCTACCAACTGAGCTAACGACCCAAAGCTAAAGTCCGTTATGGCGGACTTTAGAGGAGATATCGTGTGGTGGGCCGTCAGGGGGTCGAACCCTGGACCTTGGGATTAAGAGTCCCCTGCTC
>USOF01000168.1 GCA_900556285.1 uncultured Collinsella sp.
CCGCCATGATGGCAGACCACAAATCGGTGACCCGCATGCTCAAAACGGCACGCGGCCAGATCGACGGCATCTTGCGGATGGTCGATGAGGACCGCTATTGCGTCGACATCTCCACGCAGCTCATGGCAACACAGGCGCTCCTCGCGCGCATTAACGCCGACGTGCTCAAGGCGCATATCGAGGGCTGCGTGACTTCGGCAATCGAATCGGGCGACGAAGACCTCAAAGCCGCCAAACTCGCCGAAATCGAACGCGTCGTCGACAAACTCTCCAAGTAATTGGGGCATTGGGGACAGGTACGTTTGCACCACATTGGTGCAGATTAACCTGTCCCCCTTGCTCTAAATCGGGTATAAAGGCGTGCGGCATATCGAATGAAAGGCAATTTGCATGAATGACTTTATGAAGGGCCGCAATGGCGCTGACGAACTCACCATCGTGATGGGCTTCGCAGGCATTATCATCGCCATGATCGGATCGATAGCCCGCATCCAGTGGCTCAGCTGGATTGCCATCGCCGTAATCGTGATTGGCGTGCTGCGCGGCCTGTCCAAAAATATCGACGCACGTCACAAGGAGAACGAGGCCTTTGTCGCCGCGACCGCCAATGTTCCCGGCTTGGGCAAGTTTGTCGCCAGCTTGGGCGCCGGCGCCGCAGCGGCCAGCACCTCACGCGCAGCCGGAACGAGCAAGGAAGACTTTGAGCGCGCCAAGCGCACAGCCAAGAAGATGTGGAAGGGTCGCAAGACCACGGCATACCTCAAGTGCCCCAACTGCGGCCAGATGCTCTCCGTCCCCAAGGGCAAGGGCAAGATTCGCGTCACCTGCCCCAAGTGCCACGCCAAGATGGAGACGCGCTCATAGCCGCTACACCATAGGACAAATAAAAGCCGAGGCCTCGCACCGGGACCTCGGCTTTTTCTGATTATGACAAAAGGATTGTCCCTTTTTCGCATCGCCATATCGCGCGCTTACGCCACGCCGTCGCGGGCAAGCTCCTCGGCCAGCGCCTCAGCCGGCATGGCCATAATCGCGTCGAGCTCGGCGTCCACCTCGGGAATACGCTTCACCTTGAGCTTGCGTACCAGATCACCGCGACACATCACATGTATCGGCTCACGCAGAGCGCACAGATTATCGAGAGGATTCTCGCGCGTTACCAAGATATCGGCAGCCTTGCCGCACTCGATCGCGCCAGTATCGCCGCCCAGCCCCAGCAGCTCGGCATTAACCTGCGTGGCTGTATGCAGTGCGAAGGCGTTGCTCACGTCGACATACTTGGCAAAATAGGCGACCTCGCGCCACATGTCATACTGCGTCACGAACGGGCAGCTTGAGTCCGTGCCAAGGCCCACCTTAACGCCAGCTTCCAGTGCGGCACGGGCGCTCTCGATGATGCCCGAGCACACGATGTCGCCGTTCTTCTTTTGCGTATCGGTAGAATGGGTCTTTTCCGGGTCGAGCAATACAAACGGCAGCGCCGGGCTGATAGTGCAGGTCACACTCGGAGCACGCCCCTCGAGCTGCGTGCCCGCGGCGCCACGGTACAGCTCCAAGATTTCGGGTGTCAACGGAGCGCCGTGCTCAATCGTGTCAACGCCGGCCTCAAGCGCGGCCTTCACGCCCTCGGTACTCTCGACATGGGCCATAACCGGAAGGCCCATATCGTGCGCCGCCTTGCATGCCGCCGCGGCAACCTCCACTGGCATACGCAGCACGCCCGGCTCGCCCACCTCGGTCGCATCGAACACGCCGCCCGTCACGAACAGCTTAATGACGTCGGCACCACGCGCATACAGGTCGCGCACCTGTTCGGCTGCCTCGGCGGGACTGTTGGCCACCTGGGCGAACAGGCCCGCACCATGGCCGCCCGGCACCGTGATGCCCGTTCCCGGCGCCACCAGGCGAGGACCCTGATACTTGCCGGCATCGATAGCATCGCGCACGGCCAGATCGGCAAACAGCGGGTCGCCCGCGCCGCGCACCGTGGTCACGCCGCTTGCTAGCTGCTGCTGGGCACTGCCTTTGAGGATGCGGCGGACGATGGTGCGGCCCACGGGATTATCGAGCTTCTTCATCAGCGCGCCCGCATCGCCGGCCGAGACAGGCTTGCCCGAGCCGCACAGGTGCACGTGCATATTGATGAGACCGGGCATGAGATACGCACCACCCAGGTCGATAACCTCGGCACCCGCGGGCGCCTGCGCCACAGCACTCGGCCCCATCCATGTGATGACACCGCGCTCAACGGCCACGGCCATATCGGGTTGCGGCTCCATATGCTCCGAACCATCCAGAATGGTCGCATTGATAAACAACGTAGAACGATCGGCAGACGCCATATCGAGCTCCTCCCCCTCAGAAAACTTGAACATCTGTCCATTATTATCCAGCGCGGCAGGATTGCTGCGGACATATCGGTTAACGGAGGGAAGAGGGGATGTGGGGGGAGGACGGAATACGTTGCAGCCCCACCCCAGCAACATCAGGGGAATGTCTCGATCTGTAACAGTTACGGGCCCAAACAGCCGCCAAACGTTACAGATTGAGACATAGTCAGGGCAGCAGGGCGACACCAGCCACATCCCCTACTCCCACTCCTGCTCGTAGATGTTGAGCGACTTTACGTAGCGCCCCTGGGCGCCCATGATGTCGCGGACCAGGCGCAAGAAGAAACTGAAGCACGAGGTGTCAAAGCCATCCTGCAGGTCCTCCGGATGCACCGCACCCGGCCCATCGACTGCCGTGTCACTCAGGCGCGCGATGTCGTACAGATAGAGCTGTCCCGCCGTCAGCCAGACATCGTCGACGCAGGCGAGGCGCACCGCAATCGCTCCGTCGCTCCAATGCTCCTTTTGCACGATATGCGGGTCGTAGACATCAAAGCGACGGTCGGCGCGCGTGTCCTTCAGCGCGACCATACCAGTCGCAGGATCCTTGTCCAAAATGCCAAAGCGCGAGAAATACTGCGTGTCGCGTACCTGCTCGAGCCGCTTGAGCGCGGCAGGCGAAAGCGATGTCGGCGGCTCTTTAACATACAGCTCGAGCAGCGTCTTGCCATGGCGATAGGGGCGCTCGAAGAGCAGCCAATCGGTAAATACCATGTTGTAGGCCATGATTTCGTTTTGCGAAGGCTCGGTGCAATAGCTGAGCCACGGGTCGACAATGATCTCGAACTGTTCGCGCGCCGGCTCCAAAAACTGGAACTTCCGCAGCATCCAAAAATGGGCCATGTCGGCAATATCGTTGCCGACGGCTTCGGCTAGCTGCGCTCGGTCTAAAACGTGGTCAGTCACGGCATCCTCCTCAAACTGATGAACCTCAATTTGAGCTTACGAGGAGGGTGGGCAGCCACTGTCAGCACGGACAAAATAGGCCTCCGGCTGCAAACCAACTGCCGACCAAACACTTGACGGGATGCTTGACCGAAAATGCGCACCGCAAAGAAACGGCAGGTAGATATAGACAGCTGACCCGCCATTTTGAGCCAGATGCCCGCTGCCACCACAGAAACAGCAGAGCACCACAGTCGCAAACGTCGACGAATGAATACTTGTACGTCGACAAATGACAAAGTCGCCCGCAAACCCGCAAGGAGTGTCCCCGAATGCCGGCACATAAGGAACGCCCCCAGCTGCCGGCACTTGGGGACGTTCCTTTTGGGCCGGCCGTTGGGGACAGCCCTTGACGATTCAGCTGTGGACAGCCGCCTTACAGCTCCAGCGCC
>USOF01000169.1 GCA_900556285.1 uncultured Collinsella sp.
TCGAGGGCGCACCGACGGATGAGCGTCGCTAGCAGACGTATTTGACCTGAGCGATAAAGCTTCACGACCACACGCCGTTCATGTTCGAGACAATATGACTTTTTGCCCGTTGTAAACGGAGTCGCGATGGGTGTTCTGTATGATGGCTCAGACAAGGTTGTTCAATGACAGGGAGGCATATATGGCAATCAAAGCCATCGCGATGGATATCGACGGTACGCTCACCAACGATCAGAAAGTGATTAGCCCGCGTACGCGCGAGAAGCTGCTCGCGGCGCAGGAGTCGGGCATTAAGCTCATTTTGGCTTCGGGCCGTCCCGCATGGGGGCTCCGCGCCTTGGCGCAGGAGCTCGACCTCCAAAACCATGACGGTCTGCTAGTTGCCTTTAACGGCGCACACGTCGTCGATGCCCAGACCGACGAGGTACTGTTCGATCAGGCTATGCCTGCCGACGAATTGCATCGCCTGATTGATCACCTGCGTAATTTTGACGTGATCCCTATGATTTCGCTCGGTCGCGATTTGCACGTCGAGGACTCGTACCGCTGCATGATCACGCTGCCTGACGGCTCGCAGAAAAACATCGTCAAATACGAGCGCGATGCGTGCGATCTTAAGATCCGCGAGGTCGAGAGCCTGCATGAGGTCGCTGATGCTTATCCCGTGGACAAGCTGCTGACGGCGGGCGATCCGGCCTACCTGCAGGCGCATTACGAGGAGATGTATGCGCCCTTTAAGCAGACGCTTTCGGGCATGTTTACGGCCGACTGGTACTTTGAGTACACGGCGCCCGGTATCGACAAAGCCCGTGCGCTCGAGGGTGCCCTGCCCAAACTCGGCATCGATGCCAGCGAGGTCGTATCGTTTGGCGACGGCCAGAACGACAAGTCCATGATTGAGTGGGCCGGCACCGGTGTTGCCATGGGTAACGCCGTCGATGAGGTTAAGGCTGTGGCCCAGATGGTGACCGCCGATAACAACGAAGATGGTATTGCAATGGCGCTGGATAAGCTGCTGGGTTAGAATCGCCGATAATGCATGGTTTGGGCGCCTGCTTGCAGGCGCCCTTTTGTTAGGGAGGGTGCCGTGTCCGCATTTCCGTTCGACGCCGTTATCTTTGACATGGACGGCGTCATTGTCGATACCGAGTATTACTACCTGGGCGAGACTGCCGCGTTTGCCAAGGAGCTTGGGCTTAATCTGACTCAAGAGGAGTTGAATGGGCAGGTCGGTACCTCGCATCAGTTCTTCCTGCATATGCTGGTCGATTGGTTTGAGCGCGCCGGTAAGGGGCACTTCACTGGCGAGGAAGCGTTGGCCCGTTGGGACGAGTGGGCGCATGAGCGTCCGCGCGACTATCAGGCTTTGATTAACCCAGGCGCCGTGGATACGATTCGAGAGCTGCCGCGCCGTGGCGTTCGCGTGGCGCTTGCCAGCTCGTCTCCCATGGTTAGCATCGAGGAAGTGCTCAACGCATGCGGGCTGTCGGATGCCTTTGAGTATGTGGTGAGCGGCGAGCAGTTTAAGGAGAGTAAACCCGAGCCCGACATCTACCTGCATGCGCTAGACCTGCTGGGGCTGCCCGCGAATCGCTGCTGCTGCGTTGAGGATTCCGTTCCGGGCATTACCGCGGGTAAGCGAGCCGGCCTGACGGTTATTGCCAAGCGCGAGGAGCGCTTTGGCTTTAGCCAGGATGCCGCGGACAAGATTATCGACCAGCTGCCGGAGCTGCTGGAACTCGCGTAGATTCTGGGCGGTACTGCTGTCACAACAGTGGTTCCGTTGGCATAAGAGAGAGGCGGCGTCATGGCATTTAACGTGAGCGCACTGGGGTTTGGCGACAACGTCGTCGACTGCTACGAGCATATCCACACAATGTATCCGGGTGGCAATGCGGTGAACTTTGCCGTGTATGCCAAGAAGTGCGGCGCCGCGCGCTCCGCGTATATGGGCATCTTTGGTAATGACGCTGCTGCTGAGCATGTGATTGCGAGTCTTGAGGATGAGGACGTTGAGCTTGCCAAGTGCAAGCAGCTCATCGGCGAGAACGGTGCGGCACGCGTGACCGTCGTTAACGGCGACCGTGTTTTCCTTGGCTCCAATGAGGGCGGCATCCGTGGTGATGCGCGCTATGTGCTCGATCGCTTTGACCTTGCGTACGTGAAGCAGTTCGACGTAGTCCACTCGGGCAACTATTGCTTTACCGAGCGTGAACTTCCCAAGTTGAAGGCCGCGGGCATCACGGTTTCGTTTGACTTCTCGGACGATTCGACCGACGAGTACTACGAGCAGATTGCTCCCTACGTTGACTTCGCGTTCTTTAGCGCGGCAGACGCCGCGAGTGAGGATGAGATTCGCGAGCGTCTGGCATGGGTGAGGAGCCTAGGTCCGCGTTTCGTATCGGCAACGGCTGGCGCTGAGGGCTGCATTGCCTATGATGGCGATCGTTATTACCGCCAACTGGCTAAGCCGGTAACGGATATGAAGGACACCATGGGTGCGGGCGACTCATTCCTGACTTCGTTCCTGATGTGTTATCTCGATTCCGTCAAGCGTGGCGAGGATGGTGCCGAGGCCATCGAGCGTGCACTCGACTTTGCGGCGGGGTTTGCTTCGACCGTATGCGGCATGGAAGGCTCCTGGGGCCATGGAGTGCCGATTTCCGAATAGGTGAGCAGTCCCGGGGAGTCGAATTGTCGCCCCCCGGGACTCCATGGACAAAAAATGCTAAATATGAGTACTGTCACTAATTTAGTAACAGCGAAATTAAGCTATTGAGGGCCTAGTTGGGTGTCTGCGAGTGATTAAAACCTGCTAAAAATGACTTTAACCACCTTAAAGTGCCTTGATAATGGATAGCTGTACATTATCAAGGCACTATTTTGCCGTAAAATAATGTGACTGGATTTGCAACAGTACTCATATTTGGCATTTTTTGCCCACCGGGGCTAGCGAAGGTCAAAAACAGAGTGCGCATTTGCTAAAACTGCCGACTCGATGCACTCTGCGTCGCGGTTTTTGAGTGAGACGATGCGTTCTGAGGTCCATGTGAGCGATCTGATAAGCGACTGTGCGCTTGTTTCGGTGTTTGCCTCCGCCGGCGCATCGGTCTCGAGCAGTAAACGATCGAGTGGGATCTGTCGGGCGTATTCGCGACCGCGCTTGGTGGCGAGCATCCGCTCGTTCACGGAAAAATAACAGCCCGCATTACGCGCGCGGACGAGTTCGTCCGAAGTACCGCTAAACCAGTGGAAGATGATAGCGGGGGAGTCGGGGTTTGGGATGAGTAGTCCATGCGATTCGAGGACGTCCAGTACGGCTCCTGCCGAACGAACGTCGTGCATTGATATCACACGCCCGGTAAGAGGATGTTGCGCGAGAGCCTCGCAGAGCCGGTCAAGTGCCTGTGTTTGCAGCGGCTCGCTTCCGGCAAAGCGCGCAGAAAAGTCGAGTCCCACCTCGCCGATGTAGCGCTCTTGGGCTGCAACTTCGCAAAGCAGATTGATTTCGGCAGGACCGCAGCGACCGTCGGCAAGCCACCAGGGGTGAAGCCCAATGCCGGCGATGATGCTTGGTTGGCGATGGGCGCGCTCGTTTGCGGCCGAAAAGTCACGTGGATCGACGCCGCAATCAAATAGGCCCAAGCCCAGTGCCGTCGCCTCATCGGCAACGGCGTCCGGGTGAGCCATCAAATCAAGATGGCAGTGTGCATCAA
>USOF01000170.1 GCA_900556285.1 uncultured Collinsella sp.
ATCTACACGCGTAAGATCGTCGGCAGCGTCAGATGTGTATAAGAGACAGCCTAAAAATGCACGGCGCTTAGAGGGGGACCTTTGCGAAAAAGGAAACCGCCCCGTCGAAGTATGCACTCGACGGGGCGGTTTATACATTTGGCCGATTAAGGATGCGCTGTCAAACTACTAGAACTTGACGGTCGGGGCCTGGCGGGCTGCTTCGGCGGCCTCGAAGCCCTGGCGCTCCTTAAACTGAAAGATGCCGGCAAAGATGACAGCCGGGAACGTCTGAATGGCGTTGTTGTAGCTGAGCACGCAATCGTTGTAGCTCTGGCGTGCGTAGCTAATCTTGTTCTCGGTATCCTCGAGCGATGCCTGCAGCTGCGTAAAGTTGGTGTTTGCCTTAAGATCGGGATAGGCCTCGGCTACGGCGAAGAGCTGACGCAGCGCACCGGTCAGCACGTTGTCGGCTTCCATCTTGGCCTCGGGCGTGGTGGCCTTGACGGCGGTGTTACGCGCGCTGATCACGGCGGAGAGCGTCTCCTGCTCGTGCTTGGCGTAGCCCTTGACGGTCTCGACCAGGTTGGGGATCAGGTCGTTGCGGCGCTGCAGCTGCGTATCGATGTTCTGCCAGGCGTTATCGATGCGGTTACGCTTGGTGACCATGTTGTTGTAGATGCCGGCGATGGCGCAGACAATCACAATGACAACAACGATGCCGATGATGACGGTAATCATGATGTCTCCGTTTCGAATGGCCGCGGCGGCATGCGCCAGCTGCCGTTGGTATAACGCTACTAGTATACCCGCAACGTTTTACCGTGCCGAACTTTCCGGTAAGCGTTGTGTTTTCGGCGGGGTTGGCACCGGGGCAAAGCGCGCGAGGTACAGGTGTAAGATATGCGACAGATTGACGAGTGTTGTCTTTGCCCTGAGGATGGCGATACCAGTGGACCTTCGCATTAAGAAAACCTACCGCGCCCTGTTCGATGCCTTCACCGAGCTTCTCGAGGAGCATCGTTTTGAGGACCTGACGGTTGCCATGCTGTGCGACCGCGCCATGATTCACCGCACGACGTTCTACAAGCACTTTCGCGACAAGAACGATTACTTTGCCTTTTATATCGATGAGCTCATGTCGGGCTTGCCGCAAAAACAGCCCGATGAGGCCGGCGCAGTGTCTGCCGAGGACGTGCGCGCGCTTCGGCACGCGATTTTGGACGATGCCATGGATTTGATTCTGGCGCACGAGCAGCTCATGGATAACATTTTGGCAAGCAGCATGTCGGGCATGTTGACCAACGTTATTTGCGACCGCATTGCCCGCTCCATCCGCGAGCGTGTGATGAACGTGCTTGCCGAGGATGCCCTGGCCCCCGTGTCACTCGAGACGACGTCTGAGTTTGTCGCCGGCGGTATTATTCGACTTTTCACGATATGGTGGGAATCGGGCCACGATCTTGAGCGTCGACCTGAGATGGCCGACGTGGTCGATGCGCTGTTCGAGCGGACCATGACGCCGGTGCATCACTAAAAGTGGCGGAGAGAGGGGGATTCGAACCCCCGGAACGCTCTCGCGCTCAACGGTTTTCAAGACCGCCGCATTCAACCGCTCTGCCATCTCTCCGTGAGTCGTAATGATAGCATCGTTTTGAATTTGCAACAGGGAAGGCGAACGATGACGATCACCGAAATCGATGAGAAGTTCATGCGCGAGGCGCTGGCGGAGGCGCGAGCCGCCGCGGCGGTGGGCGAGGTGCCCATCGGAGCCGTAGTGGTGCGCGACGGCGAGATCGTCGCGAGGGCGCACAATCGGCGCGAGCTCGATCAGGATCCTTCGGCTCATGCAGAGTTCGCGGCCCTGTGCGCTGCCGCTCGGTCGCTCGGTCGCTGGCGCCTTTCCGACTGTACGGTCTACGTGACGCTCGAGCCCTGCTGCATGTGTGCGGGGCTTATGGTCAACGCGCGCGTGGGGCGCTGCGTGTATGGCGCGGCTGATGCCAAGGCGGGCGCGCTGGGATCCCTATACGATTTGAATGCCGACTCGCGCCTGAATCATCGGTTTAACGTGACGGCTGGGGTCCTGGCGGATGAATGTCGCGAGCTGCTGAGTAACTATTTTGGCGGTCTGCGCGGAGCGGGCGGCGCTGATTGCGGTTGTGGGGCCGATCTTGAAGCACACGCCGCTCACGCCGCAGCGCTTGCAGGTGCCGGTGAGGATGCTGACACGGCGGTTGACTTTGGTCCTGCGTGCTGCCGGCCCCGCCGTGTGCTGCTGGCGATCGACTCCTTTAAGGGCAGCGTTTCGAGTGCGCAGGCGGAGGCGGCGGTTGCCGAAGGCGTGCGCCGTGTGTGGTCCGATGCCGAGGTGCGCGCATTGCCGCTGGCAGATGGTGGCGAGGGAACGCTCGATGCCGTTGCTGCGTGCGGCGGTGAGATTGTGACCTGCGAGGTGGCAGGCCCCTTGGGCGACCGCGTGTCTGCCCGGATGCTGGTGGACGGCGAGCGCGACTCGGCTGTAATTGAGATGGCCGAGGCGGCGGGTATTGGGTATTCACCCTGCACGGAATCGGCGGCGCTCGCGGCTTCGACCTATGGCGTGGGCGAGCTGATGCTCCGTGCGGTTCGCGCCGGGGCAAAGACTATCTATATTGGTCTGGGCGGCAGTGCCACCAACGACGGTGGCGCCGGCATGCTGCAGGCGCTGGGCGCGCGTGTGGTCGATGATCAGGGATGCGATGTCGCCCCCGGTCTTGCCGGCCTTGAGCAGGTGGCGAGCGTTGATTTGGCGCCAGCTCTGCAGGCTTTGGATGATGCTCGTATCGTTGTGCTTTCCGATGTCGAGAATCCGCTCGTGGGGCGTCGAGGCGCACTGGCGGTGTTTGGCGGGCAGAAGGGCCTGCCGGCGGATGATGTCGAGGTGCTGTGCAGATACGACGGCTGGATGGTCGGCTACGGTCGCCTGCTCGATGCGGCAATTTTCGAGGCGCGAGCCCAGGGGTTGTTGCGCACACCCGAGAACGCACGGACATTTGGCTCGGTGCTTGGCGTGCCCGGCGCGGGCGCTGCCGGTGGCTTGGGCGCGGCGTTGCTGGTGCTCGGCGCGGAGCTACGCTCGGGCGTGGAGACGGTGCTCGATCTCGTGGGGTTTGACGAGCGCGTACGCGATGTCGACCTGGTCATAACGGGCGAGGGCAATATGGATGAGCAGTCCGCCGCCGGTAAGGCGCCGGTGGGTGTGGCCCGTCGTGCGAAGCGATATGGCAAGCCGGTGATTGCTGTCGTGGGCGGTCGTGCTGACAACCTCGATGCGGTGTATGGGCAGGGCGTCGACTTGGTGCTTCCGATCTGCCGCAAGCCCATGGACCTTGACCGGGCGCTCGGTGTGCAAGAAGCCACAACCAACCTCATCTGCGCTGGCGAGGCAGCTGCCCAAGCCTACGACCTCGCCCGCCTCTAAAACCCATCCCCTCGATAAGTTGCGGTGAAATACGGAGTGTTTTTGCCTTTAAGGTGCCAATTCAGTCCGTATTCCACCGCAACTTCGAGAATGGCTATCCGAGGCTGGCCGCCTTGGGCCTTGGGTCGGACCGTCCGCCATGAAATGCGGCCATCTACTACGTTTAGCCGAGCACCTCTGACCATCCCGGAATATGCGAAAATAAAACCGACGCTCCTATAAGTTGTCAAGAGGCAGTTTGCGGGAGCGCTCCCTTCAA
>USOF01000171.1 GCA_900556285.1 uncultured Collinsella sp.
GCCTGCTCGTAGGCGTTTGTCCCCGCCCGCAGGCCGATATAGGCGTCTACGGCGCGCATGCGGTCGGCATCTACACGGGCTTCTTCATCCCATTTCTCAGCCGTTGCGCCCAGCATCAGCGCGCGCTGAACCCTCATGTCACGCAAAATGACGATCGGCTCTGCGCCTGCCGCATATGCCTCACGAATCAGTGCCGTCACTGCCTCCGGCTCTACGCCGAAATTCTCGATCAGCACGCGCTCGCCCGGCTTGACCACGATCACGGTGTCGACCGCGATGTCATCGGGGAAGACCTGTTCGAGTGTGCCGTCGGGTTGCTCGACGTTGGCGTAGTCGGGTGCGATGTCCATCATGGCGCTGATCGATTTACGGCTCTTGCCCACGGCGTATGCCTGGAACAGCTCGCCGACCTGGTAGAACAGCATGACGGCGGCACCTTCGGCCATGTGCGGATCGGTGTCGGGGAAGAGCACCATGGCAAACGCGCCGATGGTCGCGACGGCCATGAGGAAACTCTCGTCGAAGGCCTTGCCGCGGCGGATGTTATTGAATGCCTTTTGCAGTACGTCGTAGCCGGCAATCAAAAACGGCACGAGGAACAGCACAAAGCTGGCGTAGGTGTCGCCCGGGGTGCCGAATGCGGCGGTAAGGGTGCCGAACTCATCGAGGGCGTACACCACGGCAAAAATGCCCAGCGCTACCAGGATGCGGTTGCGCTTATGCTCGAGTGATTCTTTTTTCTTGCGCTTCTTCTTTTTCTTTTTGGGGTCGGCGGTGGCCATGACTCGTATCCTCCCATTTGAATGTATGAACACTCGCTCATATAATTTCGCGAGCAAAGGCCGCGGCAAGCGCGGCCTTGCAGGTTGGCGTAAACCTGGGCTAGAGAATGATCTCGCAGTCAGGCTCGGCGTCGGCCGTAAACTCTACAACGCGGTTGAGCACCTCGTCGAACTCGGCGTCATCGGCCTCGAGCGTCAATTTCTGGGTCATAAAGTTGACGGACACGGATTTGACGCCCTCGAGCTTGGCCAGCTCGTCCTGAAGCTCGCGCGCACAGTTGGCGCAGTCGATCTCGTCGAGTTTAAATTGCTTTTTCATGGTGGGTTCCTTTCCCTGTTTTGCGGCTTGGTTGCAGACCGCGCTGGTACCGTGGTTGGTTGCTATTCGCAGATATGGCTCATGCCCTGGTTGAGCATGGTGTAGACGTGATCGTCGGCAAGCGAGTAGAGGATGTTGCGGCCGTCGCGGCGGAACTTGACCAGGTGCGACTGCTTAAGCGTGCGCAGCTGGTGCGATACTGCCGACTGCGAGGTTGCGGTCGCCTCGGCGATGTCGGCCACGCAGAGCTCGCGGCCCATGAGGGCATAGAGAATCTTGATGCGCGTGGTGTCGCTGAAGACCTTGAACAGGTCGGCGAGGTCGTAGAGAAGTTCCTCGTCGGGAAGGTCCTCGGGCGAGCAGGTGGTGGGGATCACGGGTTCGGTGGCCTCGATGTCGGGTTTCGTTTCATCATCGCGGACGCTCATTGCAATATCCTTTCATATGAACATGCGCTCATATAACTTACTTCCGATTATATGAGCGCATGTTCATATGTCAATACAATTTGCGATAATTTCGATGACTGCTTGCCGCCTCTGCGATTTTCTGCGGGTTGGGAGACATCGACGCAATGCTCGCCAACATATTTCGAGATGTTCGGCCAGCATGCTAAGAAAGCCACCTTGAGAAGCATTAGAACTGTTCATATTTGTACTTTATCGTGTTAAATACCGCGAGAATCAGTTCTTCCTCTACGGGAGTTCCTGCAGAATCAGTTTTATCTAAAGTTATATTGAGCATTGCTGCAGCCAATCTGGCACATCGGTGGCCGAATAAGTCGAAAAATGTAGGTGGACATCCGCAGAGATCGCCTTTAGAAGAGCGAATTCTCAATTAGATCAATAATCGTGTCGTCTTCCGTGCGGTTTTCATCGATTTTTGCGAATATGTCGCATTCCCAAGGTCCATTGATTTCCTCAGCAAGGGCCCCGACGTGTTGCATGTCGTCGGGTTCTGGCACATCGTTGATGCTCGGGTCATCAGCTTGCGGATATTGGCTTGCAATTTCGCGCTTGGCGGCCTCTTCTTCTTTGAGCGTCTCCAGGACGTGGCGACCGTATTCGAAGTAGCGCCGCAAGACAAATTGACGAAGAGTTTCTTGCAGGATGGCGAAGTTATCCGGGAGTCGACCGGGCCATATCTTCTCGCGAATGCGAATCGCTTCCATGACCCGCCTAAAAGCGGACTGCTTGAAAAATGAATGACGACTAACTGTGATAACGGCATATCCCATGTTTCGCAGCGTGTTTCGGCGTTCCTCGTCAATTGATTGCTGTTCGGGCTCGTCGTGGTAAAAGCCGTTGTATTCGATATCGGTCATCGAATTTTCGAGCAGCGCGTCGAGGTAGAAAACCGTCCGTCGCGTTAGGGCGGCGTATCTTTTGGGGACTGGGATCGGATAGTCCGTTTTGATAGCGCGTATGGCTAAGCCACCCATTGACTTGGGCATTGTCAGCATCATGACAAACGCCGTTTCGAGTGGGGAGCGACAGCCTTCGCGTACATAAGAAAGTGCCTTAAGTGCTTTATTAGATCCACGATACCCCGATGCCTCTGAAAAGAAGGCTCTGAGCTCTTCAACGCTGGTTAGGGCTGGGCGCTCGCGATAATGAGTTTCGTCGGACGTTCCAAGCGCGTAGGAGCCGCAGATTTCAAAGTAATACTCAACGAGCTCCGAAAGGTTGAAGTCGGCTGCTGCTTCTAACGCGCACAGCTTGATATCGACGATGTAGACGTTCGGCTCGAGTTCTAGGTAGCTTTCTGCATCAAACGTATAGCGCGTGCAGTGGCAGATGCAGCCCTTGCAGTGCCTTTTGGCATTATTGGAAAACGTCAGCACATGGATGCTTTCAGAATCGACATTCTTTCTGTTGAGCCATGCTCGCGCCGCTTCCAGGTCGGACGTGGTCGGCGCAGACACCTTGATCTTTTCCATAGGTATGGGATCGGTCGCGTAGCTTGCGAGCGAGTTGACTGTTTGGTATACAGCGCGTGCCGTGGTATGTGACAGAACGATTCCCATACGCGCATGATGGCATAGCGGACGCCATATACGCCCGAAACTTCGGGCAACGGTATTGGGGCGCGGCTTATCTTCTGCGAACGGTGGGTTTTTGAGCTGTCGTATTGAGGGGGGCAGCTTCGGCTGGGGAGGTTTCTGTCGGCTGCCCCATTTTGGTGAACTTTAGTTGCGGATTCGTAGCTTCTAAGCGTTTTTGCCGACCGCTCAGATGCCTCACCAACATAATTTGAGTTATTCGGCCTTATCCCATACGAATGGTGCGATCGCAACGTCCTATTCGAATTGATTCAGGTAGATTTATGGGGCTTGGTTGCGAAATTGGGGCGACTATAGCGCTCGATTGCGGTTCAAGGGGCCTCGACTAGTGGTTTAGCTGGCCGAACAACTCGAAAAAAGTAGGTGGGCCAACCTGCCGACTATGTGAAGCACGCGTATTTGCTCGTTTTGATGAAAACTAGGGTGCAGCCATAAGACTGCGCCCTAGTTTACTGCGTGCCGGTGCGTCCAGACGGATTGCACCTGTCTCTTATACACATCTGACGCTGCCGACGATCTTACGCGTGTAGA
>USOF01000172.1 GCA_900556285.1 uncultured Collinsella sp.
GGCATACGAGATGATCAGGAGTCTCGTGGGCTCGGAGATGTGTATAAGAGACAGGGATAATATCGCCGAGCTCGAGCGTCTCGTCGGCGGGAATGTCCTCGTCAAAGGCCGAGTCGCATTCAAACGAGAGCACGTCGGTCGTGCGATCGATGCCACGCCACTCAAGATTGAGCTCGTGCATCTCGTCCCCATCGACATACGAAAGGGAAATCTCGACCTCACGCTCAACACCCTCGGCGGCAAGCACAACTCCGCAGATGTGCTCCACCTCCTGGGCATCGAGCAGCGTATCGAGCTCGGCATCGTTGCTGATCAATACACTCAACGGGACTCCTTTCGGTCGCGCGAGCGCTGCTCACGCACGTCATCATAAGCATCGTAGGCCTCGACGATGCGCCCCACCAAGGCATGGCGCACCACGTCGGCGCGCTCCAGGTGAGAAAACGCCACATCGTCGACGCGACCCAAAATCCTTTCGATATCGGCAAGACCGCCGCGACGACCCACCAGGTCACGCTGGCTCAGGTCGCCGGTAATCACGAACTTGGAATTAAAACCCAGGCGCGTCAGGAACATCTTCATCTGCTCGGGCGTCGTGTTTTGTGCCTCATCGAGCACCACAAAGGCATCACTCAGCGTTCGACCGCGCATGTAGGCGAGCGGGGCGATCTCGATCACGCCACGCTCCATAAGCTCATCGATGCGTTCGCGATCCATCATGTCAAAGAGGGCATCATAGAGCGGACGCATATACGGGTCGATCTTTTCCTCGAGGGTGCCGGGCAAAAAGCCCAGGTTCTCCCCCGCCTCGACAACCGGGCGCGTCAGGATCAGGCGGCCCACCTCATGGCGCTTGAGCGCGGCGACGGCGAGTGCCATGGCCAGATAGGTTTTACCGGTACCGGCGGGACCAAGGCCAAACGTGATGGTATGCGAGCGAATGGCATCCACGTAGCGCTTTTGGCCGAGCGTCTTGGGGCGGATGACGCGACCGCGATACGATAGCAGCACGTCATCGCGCAGCGACGAGGCATCATGCTCGCCGTCGCGCAGAACCGCCAGACAGCGCGAGACATCATCGGCAGAAAGCGTGCGGCCGGAAGCGGCCTCACGAAAGGCATGTTCGAAAAAACGAGCGACCAGCTCGACCTCGTCCGGATCGCCGCTCACGGCAACGCTGTCACCGCGGGCAACCACATGGGCGCGCACCAAGTTCTCGAGCGCACGAAGAACGCCGTCGCCGGCGCCCAAAACGCGCGAGGGGTCGATACCCTCGGGAACGGTAAGTCTAATCTTCGAGGCTTCCATGAACCTCCCTGCGTGCATGGACCAAGCCGGAATCATCGACTCCGATGATAGCAACATCGAGCAGGCACGGGGCTGTGAGTCCACAGGTATCATCGAGACGGGCATGATGGAACGAGCCGAGCGTCAAATTGTCGCCATACTCGAGCACCGCACGCTCGACCGTGCCCACGCGGCGGCGGGCATCGGCGATCGCAAGCTCCTGTGCGGCGGCACGCATGCGACGGCTACGTTCGGCCATGACCTCAGGGGGTACCTGGTCGGACATGTCGGCGGCGAGGGTGCCGGGGCGCTTGCTATAGCGAAACACGTGCATGCGCGAAAAGCCCACGCGACGGCACAGCGCGAGCGACTCCTCGAACTCCTCGTCCGTCTCGCCAGGAAAACCGACGATAACGTCGCACGAAAGCGCAGCCTGTGGCAGGTTGGCGCGAATCATGCGCACCGTGTCCTCAAAGGCCTCGGCACTATAGGGACGACCCATACGATGCAGCGTCGCCGTGCAGCCAGACTGCACGGGCAGGTGCAAAAACGGCGCGATACGCTTCGGATAGCGAGCCATCACCTTGAGCAAGCGCTCGGAAATATCCATGGGTTCCACCGAGGAGATGCGCACATGGGCGATCTCGGTGCGCTCCATGATGGCCTGGAGCAGCTCATCGATCTCGACATGTTCGTCGGTCGCGCTCTTGCCGTCATAGGCACCCAGATTCACGCCGGTCAGCACGACCTCGGGCACGCCGGCCTCCTGAGCTTCACACACCTGTTCGAGCACGGACTCGACGGGTACGGAACGCTCGGGGCCGCGGGCCTTCCACACGATGCAATAGGTGCAGCGGTGATTGCAGCCATCCTGGATCTTCACGCCCAGCCGCGAACGGCCGAGCGCATCGACCACGTCGCCATCGCTGCAGGCGGGCACGCTATCGGATTCGACACCCAGCACCTCGCAGACGCGCTCGGCGACGTCAATCTTGGATGGTTCGGCGATCACGCGGTCGGAGAGTTCCAACAGCTCCTCGGGATGCAGGTTGACGACGCAGCCGGTTACGACCACGTAAGGCTCGCCCGGATAGGCCAGGGCGTGACGGACGGCCTTGCGGGTCTTGGCCTCGGCCTCCCCCGTCACGGCACAGGTATTGATAACGATCAGTTCGGCGTCCCGGGGCTCCACCATCGCAAAGCCCAGGCGCATAAGATCGGCAGTGATACGGTCAGACTCAACCCGGTTGACACGACAACCGAGGTTGACGACGGAAATATGGGGTGCGAGCACACGGGCTCCTTAATCGAGGATGTCGTCGAGGGCACTCTTGATACGGTCGGTCACCGACTTCTTACCGGAGGCGACGTCATCGCCCATCTCGTCGGCAAAGGCGCGAAGCAGTTCGCGCTGCTTATTGGAGAGATTGGTGGGGACGACCACGCGCAGCTGCACGACCAGACGACCGCGCGAACCGCCACCGCCGATACGCGGCATGCCGTAATTGTTGACGCTCACGGTGTCACCGTACTGTGTGCCGGCGGGGACACACACCTTGACGACCTCGTCAGGCATAATGCCCTCGACCTCAATCCCGCAACCGAGCGCGGCCTGCGCAATCGAGATATCACTCACCAGATAC
This sequence comes from uncultured Collinsella sp., assembly GCA_900556285.1. Taxonomy (GTDB): domain Bacteria; phylum Actinomycetota; class Coriobacteriia; order Coriobacteriales; family Coriobacteriaceae; genus Collinsella. The sequence continues at coordinate 2,931 of USOF01000172.1, forward strand.
AGGTCATCGCCATTACGCTTAAAACGCTCGTGGTCGGCGACACGCACGTTGACGATCAGGTCGCCCGACGGCTCGCCACGAAGGCCGGCCTCGCCAAAACCACTCACGCGCAGCTGGCGACCGGTCGAAACACCGGCGGGAATATCGATGTCAATCTTTTCGTGAGAAGGCGTGCGGCCCTGGCCATCACAGGTCTCGCAGGGATGATCGATGACCGTGCCTTCGCCGTGGCAGTCGGGACAGGGCGAAGAGGACTGAACCTGCCCCAGGAAAGAACGCTGGACCGTCGTCACATAGCCTGTGCCGTGACAGCGGCTGCACTGCTTTTCGGTCGCGCCCTCGGCCTTGCCGGTACCATTACAGTCATCGCAAGGGGCAAGGCGGTCGTAGCTGATCGTCTTTTTGCAGCCGAGCGCCGCCTCCTCGAGCGTCACCGAAAGGGAGATGGCCATATCGCGACCGCGACGGCGCTCGCGACGGCTGCGAGCGCCACCACCGGCGCCACCGCCAAAGAACGACGAGAACAGGTCGTCCATGCCCATGCCACCAAAGATATCGTTGATGTCGACATAGCCAGAGCCACCAGGGCCGTCAGCGGTACCGTAACGGTCGTAGTTAGCACGCTTCTGCTCGTCGGAAAGAACGGAATAGGCCTCGTTGAGCTCTTTGAACTTGGCCTCGGCCTCGGGGTCTGTCTCTTATACACATCTCCGAGCCCACGAGACTCCTGAGCATCTCGT
>USOF01000173.1 GCA_900556285.1 uncultured Collinsella sp.
CCTCGGCGAGCTCGGCCTTTGCCTCGTCGACCGTCTGGAAGGTCGGGGCGGGCTGCTTGCCGCAGAAGATGGCGTTGACGCAATCGGTGGACTGGTAGACGCGCTCGGCCACGGCAAGGGCCATGTTGGCATCTGCCGGATAGTAGGCGTTTACGATATGCGTGTCGTTGGCCTTGTTGAGTAGCAGGTCGATAAAGCCGGGATCCTGGTGCGAGAAGCCGTTGTGGTCCTGACGCCAAACATGGCTCGACAGCAAAATGTTGAGGCCGCTGATGGGGGCACGCCACGGAATCTCGCGCTTGGTAGCCTCGAGCCACTTGCAGTGCTGGTTGACCATGGAGTCGACCACATGGACAAAGCTCTCGTAGGAGCTCCACACGCCGGAACGGCCAGTGAGCACGTAGGCCTCGAGGAAGCCCTCGCACTGGTGCTCGGACAGCTGCTCGACAACCTTGCCGGAGCCAGCGAGCAGCTCGTCGTTGGCCTCGTCCTCGTAGAAGCCGGCGTCCCACTGCTTCTTGGTCACCTTGTAGGCAGCCTGCAGACGGTTGGACGCGGTCTCGTCGGGACCAAAGATGCGGAAGTCATCCATGTTCTTGGCCAGAACATCGGCAGTGTACTCACCAAAGACGCGGGCGGCCTCGGTGGAGCCCCAGCCGTGGCCCTTACTTGCGACGGGGATCTCGTGAGCGTGAATATCGGGAAGCTCGAGCTCGCGGCGTACCTTACCGCCGTTCGCGTTGGGGTTGGCGCCGATGCGCAACTCGCCGGTCGGCATAAAGGCCGTCACCTCGGGGCGCACCTGGCCCTCGGGCGTAAAGAGCTCCTCGGGCTTGTAGGAACGCAGCCACTCGCGCAGCACGCGGAAGTGCTCGTGGGTGTCCTTGGCACTCGCCAGCGGCACCTGATGCGCGCGCCAGGAGTCCTCGGTTTTCTTGCCGTCGATGTGCTTGGGGCAAGTCCAGCCCTTGGGCGTACGGAACACAATCATGGGGTAGGCCGGGCGGACCACGGTCTCGCCCGCGGCAGCCTGGGCCTGCGCGGTGGCCTTGATGTCACAAATCTCGTCAAAGACCTGCTCAAACAGGGCGGCAAAGCGCTCATGGATGCTTGCGTGGCTCTCGTCGTCAAAGCCGGCGATAAAGAAGTGCGGCTTATAGCCCATGCCCTCAAAGAACTTGGTGAGCTCTTCGTCGGACACGCGGGCGAGGATGGTGGGGTTGGCGATCTTGTAGCCGTTGAGGTGCAGGATCGGCAGGACGATGCCGTCGGTTGCCGGGTTCACGAGCTTGTTGGACTGCCAAGAGGTCGCGAGCGGACCGGTCTCGGACTCGCCATCGCCCACCACGGCCACGGCCAGCAGGCTCGGGTTGTCCATGACGGCACCGTAAGCGTGGCTGAGCGTGTAGCCGAGCTCGCCGCCCTCGTGGATGGAGCCGGGCGTCTCGGGCGCAAAGTGGCTCGGGATGCCGCCGGGATAGGAGAACTGGCGGAAGAACTTCTGCAGGCCGGCCTCGTCATTGGTGATGTCGGGGCGGATCTCGCGGTAAGTACCGTCGAGCAGCGACTGGGCGGTGCCGGCGGGGCCACCGTGACCCGGGCCCATCAAGAAAATGGCGTTCTGGTTGTGATCGGCAATAAGGCGGTTGACGTGGCCGAACAGGAAGTTGATGCCAGGCGTGGTGCCCCAGTGACCAACCAGGCGATGCTTGACGTCCGGACGACCGAAGTCGCGCGCCTCGCCAGTCTTATCGTCGACAAAGTCAGCGCGCATCAGCGGGTTGGAGCGAAGGTAGATCTGACCGACGGACAGATAGTTCGATGCGCGCCAATACAGGTCGACGCCCTCGAGCTCGGAAGCCGGCACCTCGTGGCCCAGCTTTTGCCACGGCGTCCCCAGTGTTTTAGCCATTGTTTATGTCCCTTCGCTGTGCGGTCACCCTCCGATACGGCAAGCATTCGTTGAGACTAGTATATTTGATAAAACGTTTTATCATGGTGAAAAAACGTTTTACCATCCTGATTCGCGATATGGATCAGCAAAACTAGACATTCACCTGCGGCATTGCCTGTCACAGGTGCTCCACATTCAATCAGTGGGAATTGGTAAACGCGTTTAATTGTGTTTAGTAAGTTCGAGCACGCTACCCTTTACGATAAGCGCAGGCTCCAAAACAACCTCTTCGGCACACCTGCCACCCTTACCGGCAAGCCGCTTGGACATACAGCCAAAAGCATGCTCGGCAAGCACGCCCGGATCCTGCTCGATCGCGGTCAGCGCCGGCTCAAAGAGAACGTCGGCAGCCGAGTTGTCATAGCTCACCACCGAGATATCGCCCGGGATGTTCTTCCCCATCTCGTGCAAGCGCTTGAGCAAACCGAGGGCGATGTTGTCCGAACTTGCGAACACGGCGGTGGCATCGGTTGTCAGCACCGCCTCCGAGGCCTCGTAGGCACTCGGAATGTAGTACTCGCTCTCAAACTCCAAACGCGCGTCGATCGGCAGGCCAACCTCGCGCAGCGCGCGCTCATAGCCGGCAAGTCGCTTGCGACCCGTATTGGAACGGCGGGCATTAACCAGGCAGGCAATACGGCGGTGGCCTTGCTCGATCAGATAGCGGGTGGCCATATAGCCGCCCATCTCGTGGTCGAACATCACCTTGTCGCACTCGAGCCCCTCAATGGCACGGTCGACCATTACGGCCGGGATGGGCAGGTGGCTGACTTCTTCGCGCAGGGCGCGGTCATCGGAGAACTCGTCACCCACCACCAGGAAGACGCCATCAACGCCGCGCGTCACCAGCTGGCGCAGCAGCTCCAGATCGTCATCGGCGCTTCCGCCCGAGCTGGTAATGAAGAGCGCATAGCCGTCCTCGCGGCAGCGCTTTTCCAGGCTACCGGCGAGCGAGGCAAAAAAGCGGCTCTCGATGTTAGGGACGATAAGGCCCAGCGTGCGCGACTCGCGCATGACCAGGCTGCGCGCAATCTGGTTGGGAACATAGTGGTTGCGCGCCGCGACCTCTTTGATGAGCTTGCGGTTTTCTTCCGAGATGCGACAGGGCCGATTATTGAGAACAAGCGAGACCGACGAGGGGGAAAGCCCCACCTCCTGGGCGATCTGCTTGAGGGTGACTTTGTTGGCCATCTCGCTCCTTCCGGGTTTACGCGCAATCTTTTGAAAGTATAGCGACTACCCCTCTACCTCGGTGATAAACACTTTACCAATCCGGTGGACGGCTGTTTTATCGCCGCCAGCGCACCAAATCCGTCCGGGTGGGGTATATTGCAATCGATTGATGACAACGACCACCAAAAGGCGGATATTCGTATGCATGAGAACGACTTTTTTAACGAGGACCTGCTGTGCGCGCTCGCTGGCGTTGCCGGCGAGGACAACGTGTTGATGAGCGAGCCCATGCGCGAGCACACCACGTTTAAGATCGGTGGCCCGGCCGATGTCTTTGTCACGCCCGATACCGAGCAGGGCCTCGTCGCCACGCTCGATATCTGCTATCGCTGCGACCTGCCGCTCACCATCGTGGGCAACGGCTCCGACCTACTCGTCGGCGACAAGGGCATCCGCGGCGTTGTCGTGGCGCTGGGCAAGGGCCTCTCCGACATTACAGTCAACGGCACGCACGTCACGGCAGCAGCCGGTG
>USOF01000174.1 GCA_900556285.1 uncultured Collinsella sp.
CTGTTCGTTGCCGTAAAGCTGATCGGCGCCGCCGCGGCTGATGAGCGCCACGCGCGAGCCTGATTGGGACTCGGCCTGGGAATAGGTGCGCCCCGCAACGAGCTTGCTGGCCCCCACGGCGTCGAGCATGTCGCTATCGACACCCTGTGCCATGACGGTATAGCTTTTATCGCCGGTCTTATACTCGGTATACGCGCTGTCGACAATGCCGATCTGCTCTATCTGCGGCACCAGTTTTTGAAGCTTCTCGATGTCGGACTCGGTGAGTTCTTGCGACGAATAGATTTGCACCATGCGTGCCGCATTGAGGCCCAGACTGTTGACCAGGCTGTTTTGGATGCCGCCGATGAGCGAAGTCATGGCGATAACCGAGGCGATGCCGATGACAATGCCCAGGATGGTGAGCAGGCTGCGCCCCTTGTTGGCTTCGAGCGAGTGAAGGGCTTCCTGGATGAGATCGCGGGCGCTCATGCCATCTCTCCTTTCGGCGGGTTGGCGGAGGCGGAAATCCTGGGCAGGCTATCTACGGCGCTGCGCAGGGTCCGCGGTGCATGTGGAATATACGCGCCGTCGTGAATGCGACCGTCGCGGATGGTCACGGCACGGTCGGCCTCGGCGGCGATGCCGGGGTCGTGTGTGATAAGCACGATGGTTTTGCCGCGCTCCTGGAGCCTATGGAAGGTCTCCATCACAAGCGCTCCAGTGGCGGAGTCTAGGTTTCCCGTCGGCTCATCGGCCAGGATGATGGGCGGGTCATTGACGAGGGCGCGCGCGATGGCGACACGCTGCATCTGGCCGCCCGAGAGCTCGGATATGCGGTGGTCCCAGTGGTCGACGGGCAGCGTGACGGCCTGCAGCGCGTGCACGGCGCGCATTTCGCGCTGGCTACGGGGCACATTGGTGTAGGCCAGCGGCAGCATGACGTTTTCGATAACCGACAGGCGCGGCAGCAGGTTGAAGCTCTGAAAGACAAAGCCAATGCTCAGGGCGCGAACTTCGGTGAGCTCGTCATCGTCAAGCTCGGCCACGTTGAGCCCTTGCAGGTAGTAGTCGCCCGCCGTCGGTTTGTCCAGGCAGCCCAGGATGTTCATGAGCGTTGACTTGCCCGAGCCCGAAGGGCCGGTAATAGCGACGAATTCGCCGCTCATCACCGCAAGGCTCACGTTGTGCAGGATATGGGCGCAGCCGGCCTCGCTCTCAAAGATGCGGTGCACGTTGCGAATGTCGATGACGGGACGCATTACATACCCTCGTCGGTAGACATGCTGCCCGAATCCGCGCTGTAGCCGCCGTCAGCCGTTGCGTCCGCTCCGGTGTCCATGACGAGGGTGTCGCCATCGCGCAGCTTGGTAACCGGCACGTTGGGGTTGATCTCGTTGCCCTGGTCGTCGCGCTTGACCTGTGTCTTGCCGACTACGGCTTCGTTGTCGTTTTGCGTCACGACGGTCACCTTCACGCGACGGGTTTGCTTGCCCTCGTCATCAGTCGCCACGTTGACGTAATAGTGTTCGCCGTCTTCGGTCATGAGCGCCATCGTCGGCACCATCACCACGTCGTCGAGCTGCTCGGTCACCACCGATACCTCGGCCGTCATGCCCGGCTTTAGGCGCGCGTCGGGCGCCTCTATGAGAATGTCGACGTTAAAGGTCACGCTGCCACCGCCACCGTTGGTAGAGTCGGAGTTTGCCACCGAAGCGATGGCCGTGACGGTGCCCTGGCTCACGATATCGGGAAACGCGGGATACGTGACGTTGGTGCTCTGCCCAACGGCGATCTTGGCGATGTCCTTTTCGCCCACCTGCACGGTCACCTTCATCTTAGATAGGTCGGCGATCTGCATGCACTGCTTGCCGCCACTCGTATCGCTTTCGCCCATGATCATGCCGCCTGTTACCGTGGCGCCCACCTTGGCGTTGAGCTCCACGATGCTACCCGAGCTCGGGGCCGTTACCGTGCGACTGGCGGCCTTGGCGTTCGCCTGGTCGAGGTTTGCCTGGGCCGATGCGAGGCTGCGCTGCGCGGCCGATACGGCGTTCGTGTCCGCTGATGCGGCGGAGACGTCAGCCGCTGCGGAAGCTCCATCGACGTCCGTCGTTGGGGTGGCCTGCGCGACAGCGGCGGCTTTCTGCGCGTTGGTGAGGTCTTCCTGGGCGGCTGCAACTGCACGCTGCGCCTCGGCAACGTTGCGATCTAACTCGTCGTTTTTAATGGTCATAAGCACGTCGCCCTCGTTGACGGATTGGCCTGCCTGTACGTTGATCGAATCGACCGTGCCGTCGACAGAAGGGGAGACCACTGAGGACGAAATGGGTTTGAGCTGGCCTTTCGCCTCGACCGTTGAGCTAAACGTGCCCTCGGTCACCATGTCGGTCACAGGCCCGCTAGCGCCTTGTGGCTGCGCATTGATAACCAGGGTTGCGACAATGGCAATGAGCGCGATGGCACCTACGACGCCGGCGGCAATACCGCGTCGAATCAGCTTTTTGCGTCGACGTTCGGCGCGTTTTGCCTTGAGCTTGGCATATGCCTCTTCATCGGAAATCTCGGCCGTATCGTTCGCGCGTCCGCTCTGCTTGTCGGCATGTACGTTTGTAATCAGAGGAATCGTTTCGGTGGCACCTTCGGGCGTGCGCTCGGTATCATCTGGGCCCGGGGCGATCGTGGGGACATTCGGCATAGCGTCTCCTTTATAGAAAGAACCTCGATAATTATAAGCGCCCACCGGTTGGGGCGGGCGCATAGGACGGTTTCTTTCGGAACTGTTAGATTGGTCGCAGCAGTTCCACGTTGTAGGAATGCGCGCGTTGCACTACGAGTGGACAACCACGCACAGGCCGACTTTGATGCAGTCGTGAAGTGCCTTGGCGTCGGCCAGGCGCAGGTTGATGCAGCCGTGGCTGCCGCACCACTTGTACGACTCGGCGTTATCGAAGCTCTTGTCGTTTTGCCAGGTGGCATCGTGGAAGCCGATCATGTTGCCCTCAAACGGCATCCAGTAGCTCACCGGGCTCTCGTATTTGGGCTTACCGGTTTCGGGGTCCTTGGCTCCAATCAGGGTGCTGCCGCCGTCGTTGCTGTTGATCTGCCACACGCCCTCGGGGGTTGCGTCTTCGCCCGGTTTGCCGGAAATAAAGTTGGCCTCCCAAACGATATTACCGTTCTCGTCATAGTAGCGCGCGTGCTGCTCGGACAGGTCGACGTCGATATACGCCTTCCAGTCGGGCTCTCCCTTTGCGGTAAAGGTGTCGGCCTTCTGGGAGTACTTGATCTCGATTTCGCCGGTCTGCTTGTTGTTAATGGCGTCCTCGACCTGCTTGGCGAGCGAGCTGCTGTCGATGGACCAACCAAAGTCACCGCCTTCGACGGCGCATTGCTTGCCATCGGCGCGCGTCCACCAGCGAGTGGAGCCCACGGTATTAAAGCCGTTGGCGAGCTCGGCTGCCCAGCTGCTGATCTGCGACGTATCGAGCGTGGGGTTGGCCGGATCGGCAAAGCTGATCCACTGCAACACGGAGCTGCCATCAACCTTGCCGGCATCCTCGCCGTTGAGCTTGAGGGTCACGTTGACGCCCAAGAAGTTGTTAGCGGCATCGCATGCGGCCTGAATCTGATCATCGGTCAGCGTTCCATTGAGCGGCTCATAGGCATCGTTGCCG
>USOF01000175.1 GCA_900556285.1 uncultured Collinsella sp.
GTCGGGCGACGGCACCGTTTATCAGAAATCCAGGGAAGAGACCAGCGCGCAAATCACGGTCGATTTTTCCAAGAAACGCATCGGCTACCCGAAAGACCTGGGGTTCAAGGTCAACAAAGACACAACTTGTAACTTCTCCGATAACGAGAACTTCGTCGTACTCGCCTGCGTAACCATGCTCCTCGACAAAGGATATCGCCCCGAATCACTCGAGCTGGAGCGCGAATGGGCCCTTGGGCACGAACAAAAGAGCGGCCGCGCTGATATCTGCATTAATGACGAGAAGGGCGACACGCTCGCAATCGTCGAATGCAAGACCCCTGGAACCGAGTTCAAAAACGAATTCAAGAACATGCAGTCAGACGGAGGGCAACTCTTCTCCTATTGGCAACAAGAGCGCGCGACTCGCTGGTTGGTACTCTTTGCATGCGATTTCATCAACAACAAAATCGTGCCAGACCAGGTTTCAATTAACTGCAGCGATGACGAGAACTTCATCGCGCTCGCCAAACGCGATGACACCATTGCGCTCTACCGCGACGCCCATACAGTGGAACAGCTCCATCAAGTTTGGACGGAAACGTACAACCAACAAGTCGAGGGAAACATCCTCTTTGGCGATAGGTCGACGGCATACCACCCGATGGTTCCCCCCCTTCTCAAGAAGGACCTTGTCGACTTCAGGGCCGAAGACAGCATCGTCAACCGCTTCGAGGAAATCCTCCGCCACAACAACGTCTCCGATAAAGAGAACGCCTTCAATCGCCTTATCGCGCTCTTTATCGCGAAGCTCCAAGACGAGCTCTCGAAAATGCCAACCCAGGAGATTGAGTTCCAATACCGCCAAGGACGCGACACCTACGAAACGCTCCAGGACAGGCTCCAGAGACTCCACTCAGACGGCATGAGAAAGCTCATGCGGGAAGAGGTCCTGTACGTTCCCAACGACTACGCCGAAAACCTCATAAGCAACTATACGGGCCAGCACCGCAAGCAGCTCATCGAGGAGCTGAACGGCACGCTGCGCAAGCTCAAGTTCTATACCAACAATGACTTTGCGTTCAAAGACGTCCACAACGAGGAGCTCTTTCTTCAGAACGGCAAGGTACTCGTAGAGACGGTGCAACTTCTACAGCCGTATCGCATCGTAGGAACTCAAGACATTCAATTCTTGGGCGACCTCTTCGAACAGCTCCTTAATCAGGGCTTCAAGCAAAACGAGGGCCAATTCTTCACACCTGTGCCCATCACCCGTTTTATTTGGAAGTCACTCCCACTCGACAGCATCGTGCAGGACGAGGCTGGTGCCGTGCACTATCCACGCGTTATCGATTACGCCTGTGGCGCGGGGCACTTTCTCACAGAAGGGTTCGAAGAAATCTCCGACGCCGCATGCCAATATGATCCGACCATAGAGGATGACCTCGGAGACGCCGACTGGGTCAGAGACAATCTCGTCGGCATCGAGAAGGACTATCGACTCGCTCGCGTTTCCAAGGTCTCGTTCTACATGCATGGCGCAGGGCAGGGCAACGTGGTCTTCGGCGACGGACTTGAAAATTATCCCGACAAGGGAATCGACAGCCGAACCGACAGGGGACGCTTCGACATTCTTGTCGCTAATCCCCCGTACTCTGTCGCGGCCTTCAAACCGCATCTCAAGCTTCACAACAACGAACTCAAAGTGCTGGAAACCATCAGCGATAGCGGCTCGGAAATCGAGACCCTCTTTGTCGAGCGTGCGGCACAGCTTGTTCGGCCCGGAGGCTACGCCGCCATCGTCCTCCCCACCTCGATCCTCGACAAGAGCACGAGCTCGAGTTTCGTGGCCGCACGCGATGTGCTTTTGAGCTCCTTCGAGATCGTCTCCATCGCCAGGTTTGGATCAGGCACATTCGCGGCCACAGGAACAAACGTCGCAGTTATGTTCCTACGTCGCTCTGACGAGATCCCGCCCCGCAATGCGAACGCACTTGATTTCGTTGACGCTGTCTTTGAGCGCAGGAAGCTCACTGGTTGGAAAGACGAAAGCGCTTTCAACGCTTATCTCGGCACAATTAATGTAGACGGAGATACTTACCGGGCTTTTCTCGCAGGAGAGGCTGCCTGGAACGAATGGGCAAACACTCGCCACTTCAACGTTTATTGCCATCTTTTCGAATCATCGAAGGAGCTCAAGACCCTTCGAAAGAGCAAGACTTGGAAGGCGGCCGACAAGGACTCACAGCTCAAAGCAGAGAACGAGCTGTTCTATCGCTATGCGCACAAGGAAGAGCGCAAACGCCTGCGCGTTTGGGGTCTCGTCTGCGGCGAACAGACGCTCATCATCAACTCACCTAACACGACCAAGGAAATCGCCTCTTTCCTTGGCTACAAATGGAGCAATCGCAAAGGCAACGAGGGGATACAGCCCATCGATGGTGAGGGCGTGCTCTATTCGGACGACGAATCGGACGACACGAACTCGCTAAGCGGCATCATCAGAGCATGGTTCTCCGGCGAGCAGGTTGAGCCCGGCGACCTTGCCCAGTACTACTACTATGCCAAGACCGCCGATTTCATCGACTTTGATGCCGAGAAGTTCGACGAGACTCTTACGATTCCCCGCTCTTTCTACAAGCCCCGCTCGTTCGCCCAGGGCACCGTAGTCAAGACGCTTAGAGACATCACATCCTACGTTACCGACAGCGTGGCCCAGAGTTCCATCACCACCGACACTTACGTAACAACGGAGAACATGGTCAAGGACCGTGGCGGCATAACCGCCTATAGCGGAGAGCTTCCGGCAAGTGCTGGCACCGCATACAAGAAGGGAGACACGCTCGTCTCCAATATTCGCCCCTATCTGCAGAAGATTTGGCTCGCAGACCGCGATGGGGCGTGCTCCAAGGACGTTTTGGTATTCCGAAGCATAAATACCGACAGCCTATTGCCCGAGTTCCTCCATCTGCTCCTGTGGCAGAAGGACTTCTTCGACTACGATATGTCCACCTTCACGGGAACCGGCAGGCCTCGCGGAGACAAGGATGAGCTGCTCAAATACCCCATCCCAGTCCCGACGCTCTCCGAGCAGAGAGCCCTCATCGACGGTTTCAATCGCTTAACAGATGAAATCAATAGCAAAAGACAGCAAATCGCCGCTCTCAAGGAGAGCGTCAAATCACGGTTTGTAGAGGTATTTGGCGATCCGGTCGATGGTAAAAAATGGCCTTTCGTTAGGCTTGAAGACCTCTGTACCAAGTTGGGTTCCGGAGCAACGCCACGAGGTGGCAAAACGGCATACAAGGCCGAAGGTGTTCCGCTGGTCAGAAGTATGAATGTTCACAACGGTCGTTTCGTGTGGAAGGACCTTGCTTATATTGATGATGAACAAGCCGCAAAACTAGAAGGCGTCACGCTGATGAAGGGTGACGTGCTTCTGAATATTACTGGCGCTTCGGTTGCTCGTTCATGTCTTTTGCCGGATGAATTGGCTGGTGGACGTGTTAATCAGCATGTCTCAATTGTCAGAGTCGACCAAAAACGGATGCTGCCGGTGCTATTGAACACGGTGCTGGTCAGTGATTCGTATCAGAAACTCCTGCTAAACGGCTCAAGAGCGGCTGGAGCAACAAGGGAGGCAATTACCAAAGAAGATCTAAAGAGAATGACGG
>USOF01000176.1 GCA_900556285.1 uncultured Collinsella sp.
GCGCCATGAGGTATTCCGCGGCGGTCATAATCTCCGCCACGCCGGCCTTGTCGTCCGCGCCCAGCAGCGTGGTGCCATCGCTGCAGACCAGGTCCTCACCTGCGAGGTCGTTCAGGGCGGGAAGCTTGGCGGTACTCATGGCAACGGGCTTACCGTCAACCGTGCCGCAGACCAGGTCGCCGCCTTCGTAGTGTACGATGTGCGGTTTCACGCCGGCACCCGGTGCAACTTCGGTGGTGTCGAGATGGGCGATCAGGCCCAGGGCGGGCTTGTCCTCAGCGCCCGCACTTGCGGGGATATGCGCGCAGACATAGGCGTGCTCGGTCACGTGGGCATCTTCCGCACCAAGCTCGCGCAGCTCTTCAGCCAGCACGTTGGCAAGGTCAAACTGAACGGCGCTCGAGGGTACCTGGTCGCAGTTTGCATCCTCGGACTGCGTGTTGATCTGGACGTAGCGCAAAAAGCGCTCGAGGACATCGGGGTTCGTGGTGGTGTTTTCCATAAAGACCGCTCCAATCTTGGTCGTCGTGTGCAACAAGAACTCTAGCACGGTATGCCACGGCATACCGCGACGCTTGGATGGGGTAGAATCAGCCATTGAATGCAGAAGGGACGGAAGATCATGGATACGACAAATAGCTCGCGCGAACTACATCTGACGGTGGCGAACGAAGACTACTTGGAGTGCATGGTTCGCATTGAAAGCGAAGAGGGGGAAACCAACGGCGTTCGATCGGTCGACATCGCGCAGCGCCTTGGCGTCTCCAAGGCATCGGTCAATAAAGCGGTTTCGGCTCTCAAGGCATCCGAGCTTGTCGAGCAATCGCACTACGGCAAGGTGATCCTGACCGATCGCGGCCGCGAGGTTGGCACGGCTATCTGGTACCGTCATCGCCTCATCCGCACGTTTTTGGTTCAGGAGCTCGGTGTCGAATTTGAGCGAGCCGATTCCGAGGCCTGCATGATGGAGCATGCGCTATCCGAGGACACGATGAGCCGCTGGCTCGCCTATCTCGAAAAGCAGGGAATCAGCGTCGAGGAATAGCGGGATATATATGGATACGAGTTATTACAACCGCTTTGGTGCCGAGGAACTTACGCGCCGCTTGTCGAGCGAGACCTTGTTGGCGCAGGGCCCCATGGGCAGTGTTTTGTTGAGTGAGTACGATGCCGCCGACATTCCACCGGCGTTTTGGAATCTGGCAGAGCCGCAGACCGTTTCTCGTATCCATCGCTTGTATGTCGCCGCCGGCGCGCAGGTGCTCATTACCAATACCTTTCAGGCATCGAGCTATGCCCTCAAGCACGACCAGATTGCGCCGTCCGTGGCGGAGGTCAATCGCGGGGCCGTCGACGATGCACGCCAGGCGCACCCTCAGCTGCTGCTGGGCTCGATGGGCCCGATCGGCATTGAGTGGTTTGCCGAAGACTCTGCCGAGTATCGAGAAATCCGAGGCATTTCGCGAGAGCAGGCATACGCCCTGCTCAATGCTGGCGTTGACGGTCTACTGATCGAGACGGTGACGTCTATCCGTAATTTGCAGCCCATGCTTGCCGGCGTCCAGGATGCCGCCGACGGCATGCCTGTTTTGGTAAGTTTTGTCGTTGACGATAAAGGCGACCTGCTAGGCGATGGCCTCAACATCGAGGCTGCTGTTTTGTACGCCGAAAAGCACGGCGCAAACTCGGTTGGCGTTAACTGCTGTTCACTTGCGGCCGCGAATATGGCAGTGCCCAGGATGGTTGCATCGGCGACTACGCCCGTCACGGTACGTCCCAACGTGGGCGATCCGGTCCAAACTCAGGATGGCCCTGTGTGGCGCGAGAACCCCGAAGCCTTCGCGCGCGCTTGCATCCAATGGAAGCATGCCGGTGCCGCAATGGTGGGCAGTTGCTGTGGAACCACGGCGATCACCACGGCGGCGATGGCCGAGGCACTCGATATATAAAGGTCGAAACCGCTCCATACGGGGCGGTTTTTTATTGCCTGCACATCGTCGGTAGCGTTTGCCCAAATGGTGAATGCCAGTTTTGGCAGGTTGCCGGGCAAGCGTTGCGGGTATACCCAATGCGTACCATGATCCAAACACTGTGAGGTGTCTGCGCGTGTGCGCGATAATTCATTTTGGAACTGATGGTTGGCGCGCCCGCGTCGACGACGACTTTACCGCCGACAACGTTGCCCGCATTGCCGATGCCGTCGGCGAGTTGTGGCAAAAGATCAATCCCGGCAAAACAGTATATATAGGGTTCGACACCCGGCCGCAGGCGCGCGAGTTCGCTGAGCTTGCGGCAGGCGTGCTTGCCGCTCACGGATTGGACGCAGTGCTCGCATCTCGGCCCGTCCCAACCCCCGCCCTTACGTGGGCGGCGGCGTATGACGGCGAGGCCTGCGGTGCGCTCATGGTGACGGGGTCCCATCATCCGCAGGGGTATCTGTGCCTTAAACTACGCATGGGAGATGGCTCGACGGCCAATCAGGATGTCATCGAAGAGCTCGAAGAGAGCATGGCCCCCGAGCCGATGGGGATCGAGGATAGCTATCGCACCGCGGATATTATTCCTGACTATATGCAGGCGGTGGCATCGTTTGTCGATGCCGAGGCCATTCGAGCCGCTCACCTGCGTGTGGTGGTTGACCCCATGGGCGGCGCGGCCCAGGGATATCTTGCCGACCTGCTGCGGGAGCTAGGCGTCGAGGTGCACGAGATTCATGCCGGAGAGTCGTCCGATCAAGAGGACATTTGCCCCGACCCTGTTGAGCCATGGGTGGACGCTTGCGAGCGTGCGGTTGTCGAGGACGGGGCGTGCGCGGGCCTGGTGACCGACGGCGATGCCGATCGTATCGGCGCGGTCGATGAACGCGGTAGATATATTCATCCGCATCAAATCATGGCGCTTGTTCTTGGCGACCTCGTTCAATTCCGCAATTTGGAGGGGCGTGTCGTCGTCAATCTCTCGTGCTCGACGCTCGTGCGCCGCATTGCCGAGGCGCTTGGCTGTCGCGTGACCGTTAAGCCGGTCGGTTTCAAATATATAGCTGCAGAGATGAAGAAGGGCGGCGTCCTCATGGGGGGCGAGGAGGCCGGCGGTATCGGCATCGCCGCGCATATGCCCGAGCGTGATGGAATCCTTGCTTGTCTGATTCTGTGTGAGCTTATGGCAAAGACGGGCGCACCCTTGGGCGTTTTGGTCGATCAGCTCGAGGCCAGTTTTGGTAAGACGAGCTATGGGCGTCGAGATTTGCGCCTTGAGGCCGAAGATGCCGAATCGCTGCGAACGCTGCTTCCTGGCATGAATCCCAAATCGATTTGCGGCAAGGCGCCGCAGACTGTAAGCCATATGGATGGTTTACGTTTGGCATTCGAGGATGACACCTGGCTGCTGATCCGCCCTAGCGGGACCGAACCGGTGGTTCGCGTATACGCCGAGGGGTTCTCGGTGGAGGAGCGCGATGAGTTACTCGATGCCGGCTGTGCCCTGGCTAAGGGAGCCTATCAGCTTTAGCCATATGACGCTTCACTATAAAGAGACCCTCGGTGAGCGGTAGAGAACGGCTGGCAAACGTAAGCTGGCTTAAAATATGTGTAGGAAATGTGTACGCCCAGATTCCCGCCCGCGGGGGCCCTCCGGTCT
>USOF01000177.1 GCA_900556285.1 uncultured Collinsella sp.
AAAACTATCGAGGGATGCTCGCCTAAGACCATCAGGTACTACAAGGCCACACTTACAAGGGCGCTCGAAGCAATCAAAAAACCAATTATCCGGATTAGTTCAGATGACTTACGAACATACCTGAGTGAATATCCCATAGGTAATAACGCGGGGAGCATCACCGTCGACAACGTCAGGCGCATCCTGTCGTCATTCTTCTCTTGGCTTGAAGACGAGAACCATATACTCAAAAGCCCTGCACGACGCATTAAAAAGATTCGCTCAAAGAGAACGGTCAAGTCCGTATATTCTGATGAAGAACTTATAGCCCTCACAGACGCCTGTTCTTGCAAGAGGGATCTGGCAATCATCAACCTTCTTAGTTCAACAGGGATGAGAATAGGCGAACTCGTCTCGCTCAATCGAGAAGACGTTGATCTAAATCGGCGAGAGTGCATTGTACTCGGAAAGGGCAACAAAGAGAGAGTCGTCTATTTTGATGCGACTACAAAGCTGCACCTAAACAACTACCTGCAAGAACGCAGCGATAACGTCGCCGCGCTATTCTGTAGTCTCACAAAGCCGAGTTCTAGACTGCAAGTAAGCGGAGTCGAGCTCCGCCTTCGCTCCTTGGGAACAAAAGCAGGCGTCAAACACGTCCACCCACATAAGTTCAGGAGAACGCTGGCCACCAAAGCAATTGGAAAAGGAATGCCCATCGAGCAGGTGCAGAAGCTGCTTGGCCATCAAAAGATTGATACAACGTTGATGTACGCAATGGTCGATCAGGACAACGTAAGGGACTCTCATAGAAGGTATATCTGTTAAGTCAAATCACGGTTTGTCGAGATTGTCGGCTCATCGGCGCCTCAAATACCTCTGAAGAATCTCTTCTCTTCAGAACCTCAGAACGGTCTCTATAAGCCGCAGAGCAGCTATAGGCGCGACGGCACGGGCACGCCAATTGTCAGAATCGATTCGTTCATATCGGGAGAAACCCCTCACTGGACGCTTCTCAAGCGCCTGGAATGCACCACGAGCGAGGTTTTAACTTATAGGCTTCGCTCTGGAGACTTGCTCATTAATCGGGTCAATAGCCTCCCTTATCTTGGAAAAGTTGCCTATATCGACGAGGCCATCGCGGGCGCAGTATTCGAATCAAACCTAATGCGCTTCTCCATAAGCAACCAAGCCGAGCCACGTTACGTTGCCTACGCGCTGAGCAGAGATGACGTGCACGTACAAATCGAACAAAGAGCAAAGCTGGCAGTCCACCAAGCCAGCATCAACCAAGCGGACGTAAGCCAGCTCTTAATCCCCCTGCCCCCGTTGTCCCTCCAACAGGAGTTCGCCGACTTCGCTGCCGAGGCAGACAAATCGCAATTTTCCGCCGCGCCGCCCATATGACCCTCGAAGAGTTCGCAACCGTAACAAACGTTGGGAGGCCCTTAGCGGCAGCCCTGGTTCCATCGGACCATTCAGTTCCGATCGCTTTGCGCGGGAAGTCGAGCAGGCGATCGCGGTAGTACCCGTACTGCTCCCGGCGTGCCTCGATCTCGGCAGGGATACCGTCGGTGAGCGATTTCGTTAGGGTGTCGAAGCGGTCGAGGATGTCGACGACCTTCTGCTGGGTGCCGATGGATGGGGCGGGAATCTCGACCCTCGATAAATCCACAGGCGCGGCTTCGATTACCTTTGTCCCTTTCGCCGCCTTTCGTTTGGATATCTGAAAGTCCTGAGCAGTAGCTAAATATGCTAGGTATCTCGGGATAATGCTTTCGGTCGCATACGCGCAGGAGTGTCCGCTGATTGCAACCGGCTGTTCGCCTTCCCACGCCAATGGCATGCAGACATCTTCGATATTCTCGCTCGTTATGGCAAAAATCACGTCTCCAGGGTTTGCCTTTTTCGATTTAGCGTATTGCTCTTCAGATCATCGTGGTGTGCTCGTAGCCGCACTCCACGAGGAGCCGCTCGGCAACGTCGAGAATCTTCTCGACCGTCTCCTCCGGGTACTTATTGCGTGCCACGGGCACCTCCGTCCTTGTTATCGCGATAAACATACCATGAGTGGCGTACGGATCGAGAAGGGCTGGCGCCAAAAGAGCCCAACGGCCGTTACGGCTTCGTTAGAAACGCGCCCCACCATGGATGGTGAACCCGAAAGGTAAGGCGCGCGGGTACGGCGACTCGGCCCGCGCGCCCGGAAGAGAAAGGACGAACCCATGGGTTACATGCTCGAGACGCGCGGGCTCACCAAGCGCTTCGGCCGCGGCGACCAGGCGCAGGACGCCGTGGCCGACGTGAGCCTTCATATCCGCGAGGGCGAGGTGTACGGGCTGCTCGGCCCCAACGGCGCCGGCAAGTCGACAACGCTCAAGATGATCTGCGGGATGCTGCGGCCGACGGCCGGGGAGATCCTCTTTGCCGGGCACGCCTGGCGCCGCGAGGACCTCTACGCAATCGGCAGCCTCATCGAGGAGGCGCCGCTCTACCCCAACCTCACCGCGCGCGAGAACCTGCGCGTGCGCACCACGCTGCTGGGCCTTCCCGAGAGCCGCATAGATGAAGTGCTCGCCGCCGTGGGCCTCGCGGACACCGGGAAGAAGCGCGCCGGGCGCTTCTCGATGGGCATGCGGCAGCGCCTGGGGCTCGCGCTGGCGCTGATCGCCCGGCCACGCCTGCTCGTGCTCGACGAGCCCACGTCGTATCTCGATATCCGCTACCAGATCGACCTGCTGCGAATACTTCGCCACCTTTCGAAATCGCGGAATGTGGCTGTCATCATGTCCATCCACGAACTCGAGCTCGCGCAGAAAAGCGCCGACAAGGTGATTTGCGTGAAGGACGGCCGGGTCTTCCGCGCCGGCGCACCCGAGGACATATTCACGCGCGAGACGATTGGCGAGCTCTATGGCCTTCAACATGGCACCTTCAACGAGCGCTTCGGCAGCGTGGAAATTGGGCGCCCACACGGCGATGCGCACACGTTCGTCATCGCTGGCGCAGGTACGGGGTCGGCTGTGTTTCGCCAGCTCATCCGGCAGGGCAAGGCGTTCTACGCGGGCGTTCTGCACGAAGGGGACATCGACTGCGAGCTCGCGCGCGACCTAGCGACGGAATGCGTGGCCGAGCGCGCCTTCGAGCCAATCGGGGATAAAACCATAGCCCGCGCCAAAGAGCTCCTCGTCCACTGCGCACGCCTTATCGTGTGCCCCGCCGCCTTCGGCACCATAAACGCCCGCAACGCAGAGCTCGTCGAGTTCGCACGCTCGCATGGTATCGAGGTCATGCGAGCGTGCGAAGGCGCATCGGAGGATTCCAAAATTGGAGTGGGAAGGATAAACTGGACTTTCTTTTAAGGATCCTCAGGCTACAGCTCCTACGCCGGCGAGGTCTCCAAGGCGCCGGAGAACCTCAGGAACAGGAATTTCCACGCCGACGAGCCCAACTAGGCCTAATCCAAGCGAGATTCCAGACTCGACAGACCATTGAGAGTCAGATCGTTGGCGACCTCAGAGACGCGCTCGATAGGAACCGAGCCGTCAGACAGCGCCCACGTGCGATAGATACCGATAATACCCGACAGCAAAAACGCCAGATAGTAGTCGAACATCTCGTCCT
>USOF01000178.1 GCA_900556285.1 uncultured Collinsella sp.
ACATAGACTGTCGCCTGCGGAAGCTCACGGTGAAAGTCGTCGACGACCTTACCAATCGTGAGCGCTTCGTTGTAGCAGGGGATGATGACAGCGATGGATTCAGAATTCACTCAATGCTCCTTACACATTCAATCCTTGAAAGTATAACCGTTTGCGTCTGACATCCTTAGATGTGGGTTAGTTCTCCAGTTTTGCTGCGCGAATCTTTTGCACGGCCGGCGGGTCTATACTGTTCGTTTGTCAACGATTACGAGTAAAGGAGTTGCATCCGTGTCGGATCAGACAAAGCAACAAGAAGCTCGCAGTCTGCCTGCGACGTTTGCTAAGAACGAATTTGAGAAGGATGCGTTTATCCTTCGTCAGCTGGTTACCAAGGATTTTAAGATCAAGTATCGTCGTAGCGTTCTGGGCGTCGCATGGTCGGTGCTCAACCCGCTGCTGATGATGATCGTCATGGCGATCGTGTTCTCGACGATTTTTGCTCAGGGCCGCAATGGCTCGATTACGCCCGAGATGTACCCGCTGTATTTGATCGTGGGTAACGTTACCTTTGCCGTCATGTCCGAGTCCACGAACCAGGCACTGACGTCCATCGTGGGTGCGGCTCCGCTGCTTAAGAAGGTTAAGGTGCACCGTTGGGTTTTTCCGGTTCAGAAAGTGCTTTTCTCGCTGGTGAACTTTGCCTTCTCGCTGGTCGCCGTCGCCATCGTTATGCTGTGGTTCCGCGTTATGCCTTCTTGGCACCTGATTCTGCTGCCGGTTTGCTTGCTGCTGCTTATGTGCTTCTGCATGGGCCTGGGCATGATGCTCTCTGCCCTTACGGTCTTCTTCCGCGACGTTATGCATCTGTGGAGCGTTGTCATCACGGCTTGGACCTATATCACGCCCATCTTCTGGACCACCGACTTCATTGCGCAAATGCCGCACCTCGTGCGCATTCTGGTCTACGCGAACCCCATGTACAACTATCTGCAGTTTATGCGTGATATCTTCCTGTTCCAGACCACGCCCTCGCTTTTGACGTTTGGTATGTGCGCCGCTTGGGCGGTTCTTGCGCTTGTTATTGGCTACACCGTGTTCCATAAGTCCGAGCGTAAATTTATCCTCTACATCTAAGGAGTGCTGTGATGACTGAATCTGTTGTTGATTACAGCGAGCAGCCTCTGGCTGTCGAGGTCGACGACGTCACCATGATCTTTAACATGGCGTCCGAGTCGCTGACCAACCTCAAGGAGTACTTCATCAAGCTTGCCAAGCACGAGCTGTTCTTTGAGGAGTTTAGGGCGCTTAAGCACATCTCGTTCGATATTCATCGCGGCGAAGTTGTCGGTCTGGTTGGCACCAATGGCTCCGGCAAGTCTACGATGCTCAAGATTATCGCCGGCGTGCTTGAGCCTAGCGAGGGCAGCGTTAAGGTGCACGGTAACATCGCGCCGCTGATTGAGCTTGGTGCCGGCTTTGACCCCGAGCTGACCGCCCGCGAAAACATTTATCTGAACGGCGCCCTGCTTGGCTATACCAAGGAGTTCATCGATGCCAACTTTGACGGCATTATCGAATTCGCTGAGCTGCAGAACTTTGTCGATATGCCGCTCAAGAACTTCTCCTCGGGCATGGTGGCGCGTATCGCCTTTGCAATCGCGACGATTACCGAGCCCGATATTCTGATCGTTGACGAGACGTTGTCCGTCGGTGATGTGTTCTTCCAGCAGAAGTGCGAGGACCGCATCCAGCACTTTATCCAGAGCGGCGACGTGACGGTTCTGTTCGTTTCGCACTCCATGGAGCAGGTTGAGCGTATCTGCCAGCGTGCCGTTTGGATTGAGAAGGGTGACCTGCGCATGGACGGCCCGGTCGATGAGGTCTGCAAGGCGTATCGCGAGCAGTTCAACTAGGTTATAATTACTTGCGCCTGACAGGCTTGTGCTTGCTTGGGCGTGCGGTTATTTGCTCCATTAGCTCAGTTGGATAGAGCAGGGGACTTCTAATCCCAAGGTCGACGGTTCGAATCCGCCATGGAGCACCATCGTTTATTGAGCCCGGGCCGCTTGGTGGTCTGGGCTTTTTTCACATGCCGGTGTTCTTTATTCTTGCCGGGTATACGTTTAGGCCGAAGCCGTGGCGCGAGCGTTCTGCGGACAGGCCAGTCTTGCCATCTTTGCAATCCACGCGGTCGATTGGTTTATCCCTTGGCAGACGATGCCGTTGCTTATATCACTGTCGGCATCGTGGCTCTTCGCATCAATCGTGCGCTGCGCCTGCGATATTGGATTGGCTTACGTGATCAAGAAGGCGCAACGACAGTGGGGAGAACCAACTTGGTCCTCCCCGCCGTATCTATTCTGCTTTCAAACACTCGGGCAAGACGTTTGCTACTGCATCCATTGCCTGCGGCCTCAGGTACTGCTCATTGAGCTTTGCCTTTTTGTAGGCATAGCGAGTGTCTGCCGAGTATTTGATCAACACATCGGTGAAAAACCGCTCCCAGCTCAGGTAGTCGCGGCTTTCGATATAGCTTGAGGGATCCTCGAGGATTTTTAAGATATCGTTACTGGGAATGAGGCCAGATTGCAGGAGTGTCCACTCGAATGATTCGGGGAGGAACAAGCGTACGTTCTTGTAAACGCGCTGTCCGAGCACCTTTTCGATGTAGGGACCAAATGCTGCTCCGTCTCCAATAGCAAGGATGTTTTGCTCGGGACATTCGTGAATCGTACGTTTTAGATTCGCAACGCCGGTGGCGGTATAGCAGGGGATCCCGAGTCGGTTGCAAAGAGCGTCGTAGAATTGATAGCCAGATTTGCTATCTTCGACAACTACGGCGTCGGGTACCTCGAATCCAACATTTAGATCCTGGTACAGCAGGCTTGCCGTGTGGCTGTATATCGATTTTGTTACCGAGTAGAAGCGCTTGTCGCTCTTGCGGCCATTGATTGTCTTACTCGTGGTATTTACCAGCTTAAGGATTTCGTCGACGCTGTAGGGGAGTTCGCTGGCGTCTCGACGAGATATCAGGACAAAATAGTTGGACGACCCGTTAACGGCTTTTGCGAAGTCTTTTGAGTAGATAAATTCGTTGCCCTCATCCAAAAAGATTATTGAGTCCTCGATAATCGAAAGCTCGCGTTCCCAACGCCTGCCAGATAGCGTTTCACAGGGAACGTCACAACTGAGCGTGACGCCGCTCTCCGGTCCACGATCGTTGTAGTCGCGAATCATCGAGATGAGTGTCGTTTTGCCCGTGCCGCTGTTGCCGCGTATAAAGGAAATATTGCGTTTAAAGGTGAGCGTGTATTTGACTTTTGCGCGCTCCACGACAACGGTGTGTGTTCCCTTCATTACTCATCAACATCCAAAAAGTCATTCGTGGCGCCGACAAACTCCTGCATGTTTCTAACGATGCGGCCATCGTTTTCAATGCGGATTTCAAAGCTCTTCCAGGGGAATTTCATGATGTGGTAAAGGGTCACCAGCACATCCTGCTCTTTGCCAATTTTGAGCAGCCAGCGGGCGCAGTTGTCGCCGCAAGTGGATGCATTGAACACCATGTTTGGGAGATTGCGCACCAGCAGCAGCGTTTTAACGC
>USOF01000179.1 GCA_900556285.1 uncultured Collinsella sp.
AGCTCGCCCGCCGCATCCGTGCAAGCCAGATCGTCATGATTCCCGGCGGCTTCTCGGGCGGCGACGAGCCCGACGGCTCCGCCAAGTTCATCACGGCGTTCTTCCGCGCTCCCGAGGTCACCGAGGCAGTCCGCGACCTGCTCAAGGCCCGCGATGGCCTGATGCTGGGCATCTGCAACGGCTTCCAGGCCCTGATCAAGCTCGGCCTGGTGCCCTACGGCGACATCGTCGACGCCACGCCCGATGCGCCCACGTTGACGTTCAACACCATCGGTCGCCACCAGAGCCGTCTGGTGCGCACCCGCATCTCGTCCAACCTGTCCCCGTGGTTGTCGCAGTGCAGCCTCGACGACCCCTACACCGTCGCCATCAGCCACGGCGAGGGCCGCTTTGTCGCCAACGACGAAGTGCTCGCCCAGCTGATCGCCAACGGCCAGGTCGCCACGCAGTACGTGGGCGAGAACGGCAAGCCCAGCATGGATCTCTCCGTCAACCCCAACGGCTCCGCGCTCGCCATCGAGGGCATCACGAGCCCCGACGGCCGCGTCCTGGGCAAGATGGGCCATGCCGAGCGTCGCGGCGACAACCTGTACCGCAACGTGCCCGAGCATGTCCCCGGCGATAAGTTCATGCCGATCTTTGAGAGCGGCGTGGCCTACTTCGCTTAAACCTTTCCCATCGGGTACAATCCCTTCGGGTAACAACACCCGCCACCGACACATCCGGTGGCGGGTTCTTTTTTGCTTCGCGCATGCAGGAAGGACATCATGGAAAGCCGCAAGCCGTATCTCGCCACCCTGCCCGGACTCATCCTGGGCTGTCTTGTTTGCTGTGCACTCTGGGGATCGGCCTTTCCCTGCATCAAGATCGGCTACGCACTCTTTGGTATCCCGGCGCACGATAGCGCCTCGCAGCTGCTCTTTGCGGGCTTGCGCTTCACGCTTGCCGGCGCCCTGGTTATCGTTGGGATGAGTGCGGCCCAACGCCGCCCCCTCATTCCGCAGGCTCGCGACATCAAGCCCATCTTTGTCTTGTCGCTCTTCCAGACTATCGGGCAGTACTTCTTTTTCTATCTGGGCCTCTCGCGCGCCAGCGCCATGTCGAGCTCCATCATCGAGGCCAGCGCCAACTTCCTCGCAATCCTCTTTGCCGCCCTGGCATTTCACACCGAGAAGCTCAATACGGCCAAGGTGCTTGGCTGTGCGCTGGGCTTTGCCGGCGTCGCGCTCGTCAACCTCTCGGGCGCAGATGGCACCTTTGGCTTCAGGCTCGATGGCGAGGGCTTTATCCTAGCCTCCACTGTCGCGGGTGCTCTTTCGACCTGCCTGATCGGCATCTTCTCGCGCAAGCACGACGGCGTCTTGCTTGCCGGGTGGCAGTTCTTGGTCGGCGGCCTGGTCCTCACCGCCATCGGCTTTTTGATGGGTGGCGCGCTCTCCCCTACGGCGATTGTCCCCGCCATCGTGCTCATCATCTACATGGCGCTTATCTCCGCGGTCGCCTACTCGCTGTGGTCGCGCCTGCTTGCCGTCAACCCCGTCAGCCGCGTCTCGGTCTTTGGGTTTATGAACCCGGTCTTTGGCGTACTGCTGAGCGCACTGCTGCTTGGCGAGGGCGCCAGCACGAGCCCCGTTACTGTCATCGTTGCCCTGCTCTTGGTCTGCAGCGGCATCATCATCGTCAACAAACCCAAAAAAGCCTAGAGAGCTCACCTTTTTAGGGAGAGCCTTCACACACTTTAGCTTAATGGAATGCACTGGTTCTCGTTGATTTCGCACCGAGTCGCGGCGGCAGACGCCCGTCTTGCCGCACCGCGCCTGGGCATTATGACCGGTGGCCCCCACAAACGCAAAAGGGGCGCACGACCATCGCAACGGTCGTGTGCCCCTTTTCCTAGCGTATCTGAACGCCGGCTTTCTTCTTCTCGCGCTTTACGCGGTAGAGCTCCGCGTCGGCAGCACGAAGCAAGTCTTGCCAGGTATCGACGCCATCACCAACCCGTGCGTAGCCGATGGACATCCGCAACAGATACGGAACCTCGGCGCGCGCGAGCTCATCGTTGATTGTCGCGCACAGATGCATGATATCCTGTTCCGCCACTGCCTTTTGGAGCACCACGAACTCATCGCCACCATAACGTGCGATAAAGCCGCCAGACGCCGAGCAGACTTCTTTGAGCGCAGCGGATATGACCTGAAGAGCGTGGTCGCCCTCCACATGCCCATAGCGATCGTTAATCTGCTTAAAGCCGTCGGCGTCCATCATAAGCAGATATACATCTTCGGCCTGATCCACATTTGAGAAGAGCGACAGCATATAGGTCTCAAAACGGTTGCGATTGTTAAGTCCAGTCAACGGGTCGGTCGAGATGAGCTGCTCCTGGTAGATGATGTAGAGCAGCAACATGCTAATCATTATGCCGACACAAAGGCCGGGCACCGAGTATACGACCTGAAAGGTACCGCCCACCAGGGCCGGAATGGCGAAAAATGCCAAGGTTCGATAGATGGCCTTCGTCTGCAGGCTCTCGACCCTGCGAGATTGCACAAACGCATGCAGGGACGTATGTATAACGTAACAGTAGCTGACGATGGGCTGGATCATATAGGCAAAGCCGCGACGATACACGCCCTGCGAATCGATATAGAACAGGGCGTGCGTCCAGTAACTGGTAAACGCCAGCACGACCACCAGAGCCGTAGGCAACGCTACAAGCACCACCCTATAGCGCGAGGTCAAAAGGCGAGAACCCTGCACCGTCTCGGAATAGATAAACCAAATGAGACACGCGATAGCAAAGAGCGAAAACGAAACCGCGTTGGAAATCCAGTTGGCAGCAATGCCCAACGTGCCGTCCACACCGTCCGAAAGCGTCCAGATCATATCGAATAATATGTACGCGGCAGAGGTGTAGCCAAGCATGCTAAACAATAGCTGCTGGGTGCTCGAGAACAAGGAGCGACGACTTCGCACGGCAAGCCCGATAAGAACAATCATGCATAGCACGAATATCTCAATCTTGAGTGCCTTAACCACTAGCGCCATCCCTTCAATACCCAAGTGGTCAGAATCGCCCAATTCGAATCAGGGCAATAAACACCCCTTTACTCCGCAGGGGTAAAGGGGATAATAGCAGAGCGCCCGAACATCACTGCAAAACAGTTTCTGTTCGGGCGCCCATACGGCGCGAATTGCACACGCCGGCATCATTGATGGGTATCGATTGCTACTCGCCATCGATGTCAGTCGCGACGGCCTCCTCGATGGCCTCGACACCGACAGGCGACAGATCCTCCTTGCCTTGGCAGAACTTCTTGTCGACCCAGCCAGTCAGAATCGGAGCCATGATCGCCGTGATGATAACGGCGGTGGCGATCTGAGCGTACGCGGTGGGCGCAAGCTCGGCGTAACGCGGTGCGACCTCGGCGAGGGCAACCGGTGTGGTCATAGCCGTGCCGGCAATGGTGGAGCAAGCCACAGCGGCCTTGCCATTGCCGCCGCACAGACGCTCGAACGCAAAGGTGATGGGACCGACGACAAACAGCGCTGTCTCTTATACACATCTGACGCTGCCGACGA
>USOF01000180.1 GCA_900556285.1 uncultured Collinsella sp.
ACGAGATGCTCAGGAGTCTCGTGGGCTCGGAGATGTGTATAAGAGACAGTGATGACGCTTTCCGGCACGGGCTACGGCAAGCTCTTCATGGGCACGGGCGACGAGGCTGCCGCCGCGAGCGAGGCCGACTTCATCCCCTATGTGGAAAACGCGGAAGGCAAGTACACCTACGACGTGCCCGTTGAAGCGCTCGACGAGGACACCGCCTGCGCCGCGTGGAGTATTAGAAAAGAGCAGTGGTACGACCGCACGCTCGTGTTCGAATCCGCCGGCGTCGATCTGCGCGCCGACGCACTGAAGTAACGCCATGCGGTCGATTCTTCCCAAGGGGGAAAGCAGGAAGCGTCGCAGCATCGCGGTGCGCGCGATCGCCTGCGTTCTCGTCGCCCTGTTCGCGCTTCCCTTCGCAGGGTGCAGTGCGAGCCCGAACGCGACCGGTGGCACGGCAGGCTCTCAGGAATACACTGTGAGCGTCTCGCTCTCCGGCGGGTCAGGGCGCGCAAGCATCGCCTCACCCACCACAATTGTGAAGGATGGCGACACCTACACCGCGACCATCACCTGGTCGAGTTCGAACTACGACAAAATGACCGTCAACGGCGTGGACTACGCGCCCGTAAACGACGGCGGCAACTCCACGTTCGAGATACCCGTCACGCTCGACGAGGACATCGCCGTGTCGGCCGAGACCGTCGCCATGTCGACGCCGCACACCATCGACTACACGCTCCACTTCGACTCATCCACCATGAAGGAGAAATCGGGCGACGATGCAAGCGGCGGCTCCCCTGCGGGAACGGCTTCAAGCGCCGCGGCCGACTTCCACAACGCCGATTTGGGCTGCGGCTGGGAGCCGACGGGGGCGCTTCAGCTTGAATACGCCGAGCACTTCACTGTCGACGAGTACGAAGGCGGCCTGCGGCTTATCTGCATTTCGAACGGGGAGCGCTTCCTCGTGGTACCGCAAGATGCGAAGGTACCTGATGGGTTGAGCTCCGACATCGCGGTCATAAGGCGTCCCGCCAACAAGGTGTACCTCGTGTCGTCGGCGACGATGTGCCTGGTCGACGCGCTCGATGCGAACGACAACATCCTCATGTCGGGCACGAAGGCCGACGATTGCTCGGTCGCGGGCTTCAAAAGCGCACTCGAAAGTGGGGCGATCGCCTACGGCGGCAAGTACAGCGCGCCCGACTACGAGCGAATATCGGCCTCGGGCTGCACGCTCGCCATCGAGAACACCATGATCAACCACACGCCCGATGTGAAGGAAAAGCTGCAGAAGCTCGGGCTCGTCGTGCTCACCGAACAGTCGTCGAGCGAGCCCGAAGCACTCGGGCGCGTCGAGTGGATTAAGCTTTTCGGCGTCCTGTTCGACAAGGAAGACGAGGCCGCGCACCTGTTCAACGAGCAGAAGGCCCGCGTCGAGCAAACGTCGAGGCTCGCGTCGTCAGGTAAAACCGTGGCGTATTTCTACATTAACTCGAACGGGGCCGCCGTCACGCGGCGGGCGGGCGACTACGTGGCGCAGATGATCGAGCTTGCAGGCGGCAGCTACGCACTCGATGACGCGCAGACGGCGTCGACGTCAGGTTCGTCAGTAACGCTCGAAATGGAGCGCTTCTACGCGACGGCGAAGGATGCCGACATCATCGTCTACAACGGCACCATCGACGAATCGGTTGCCACCTTGAAAGACTTCGTAGGCAAAAACGCGCTATTGTCGCAGTTCAAAGCTGTAAAGAACGGCAACGTCTGGGTCACAAGCGCCGACATGTACCAGCAGATGACTTCTACCGCCGACATTATCGACGAGCTGCACGGGGCGTTCACCGGCGATGACGCGAGCGACTTCCATTATCTGAGGAAGCTTGGCTAGCGTCATGAGAAGCCGGCTTTCCATGACATACGACGAATCGGGACGCGCCGCGCGGTGTCGCGTCGTGACGGCGCTGCTCGCTGTTGTCCTCATCGTGCTCGTCGGGGCCAACCTGTGCATCGGGAGCGTGCTCGTGCCCGCAGACCACATCCCCGGCATCCTTTCGGGCGGCGCGGCCAATTCCATGGAAAGCCAAGTCATCTGGGAGATTCGCCTGCCGCGCGTGCTTTCAGCCGTGCTTCTCGGCGGGGCACTTTCGCTCTCCGGGTTCCTGCTGCAGACGTTTTTCAACAACCCCATCGCCGACCCGTTCATCTTGGGCGTCTCCTCGGGCGCAAAGTTCGTCGTCGCGCTTACGATGATCGTGCTTCTGGGCGCGAACCAGGCCATGTCCTCGCCGGCCATGGTGGCCGCAGCGTTTCTGGGATCGCTTATCACCATCGGCTTCGTGCTCCTCATCGCACGGCGCATAAGTTCCATGGCCATGCTCATCGTGGCGGGCGTCATGGTGGGATACATCTGCTCGGCGGCGACGAACTTTCTCATCGCCTTCGCCGACGACCAGTCCATCGTGAACCTGCACAACTGGTCTTTGGGTAGCTTCTCGGGTTCGAGCTGGGACGACATCGCGGTCATCGTGGTCGTGGTGATCACCGTGAGCGCATGCGTATTCGCGATATCGAAGCCCCTTTCCGCCTTCCAGCTGGGAGAAGCCTACGCGAAAAGCGTCGGCGTGAACGTCGCACGCTTCCGCGTGGTGCTCGTCCTTCTAGCGAGCATGCTCTCCGCCTGCGTGACCGCGTTCGCTGGTCCGGTGTCGTTCGTAGGCATCGCGGTTCCGCATCTCGTGAAGTCGGCGCTGAAGTCGTCGAAGCCCATCCGCGTGATTCCTGCGTGCTTCTTGGGAGGCGCCATCTTCTGCGCGGGTTGCGATTTGATCGCGCGCACGCTGTTCTCTCCCGTCGAGCTTTCCATCAGCGCCGTCACTGCCATCTTCGGCGCGCCGGTGGTTATCGCGCTCATGCTGAAGAAGCGGGTGAGGTAGATGGGGGAATTCGTGCCGCGGCCCAAAACGCTCGGAGGGGACATTCCATGCTTAGACAGTCCTGAGCTCGCACGAAAGCGCCAGAAGACACTTTCGGCTCGTGCGGAACTGCGTGCGGAACGCCTCCTTCGAGCGGAGTCGAACCTCGAAACCCCGGTAAAAACGCAGGCTGACGGAGCGCCGCTTTTCCGCATAAGCGACCTGTCGGCGGGCTACGACAAGAAGGTCGTAGTCGAAGGCGTCGAGCTGGAGGTTCGCGCGGGCGACGTCGTGGCGCTCATCGGGCCGAACGGCTCGGGCAAGTCGACCATCTTGAAAACCATTACACGCCATCTGGCACCGCTTGCCGGCGCGGTCGAGCTCGACGAGCGGGAGATTTCCCGATGGAAGACGGCAGAGTTCGCAAGGAACCTTGCCGTTATGCTGACAGATCGACCCCGGACCGAGCTCCTCACCTGCCGCGATATCGTAGAGGCGGGAAGGCATCCCTACACCGGGCGAATGGGCACACTCTCGCCCGACGACCATAGTCGGGTCGACGAGGCCATGAAAACCGCACATGTGGAAAAGCTCGCCGAGCGCGACTTCATGCAGATAAGCGACGGGCAACGCCAGCGCGTCATGCTCGCACGAGCCATCGCGCAGGATCCGCG
>USOF01000181.1 GCA_900556285.1 uncultured Collinsella sp.
CGAGATGCTCAGGAGTCTCGTGGGCTCGGAGATGTGTATAAGAGACAGCGATAATCTCGGAGGCGTTGCCGCGCACGATGGCGGGCTTGCACTGCTTGAGCTCGTTTACCAGCTGGGTGCGCAGGCTACCGATGCCCAGGCCAACCGGATCGAGCACCCAGGGCTTGCCGGCATCGTGTGCCGCCTTGGCCGCGCGGGGAATCGTCTGTTCGTAGATGGGGAAGAGCGTGCCCATGTTGAGATAGATGGCGCCGCCGCCGGCAACGAGCGCCTCGCCCTCGTCGGGCAGATAGACCATGGCGGCCGAACCGCCCACGGCGAGCTGAGCATTGGCGACAAAGTCGATCGTCACCGTGTTGGTGATGGAGCCGGCCATCGGATTGGTGGCGCGAATCTCCTCCACGGCCTTGACCATATGTTGCTTAAGCTGTTCCGAATCAATCACTGCACATGCCTCCTTGGCATAGAAAAGGGGCGCTGTGCATAGACAGCGCCCCTGTAAAGGCGGCATGCTCCCTACGCCAGCATTAACTGACAGGTTCAAAGGATTGGGCCCCATGCCCTCTCAGCCTTGTGGTTTGCACCGCCGGCACTCCCGCATCGAATCTGTTGTTCCCTATACTAGCGCACCTGCCAAAAAGGGACAGGTTTATTTTGGCAGGTGGCAACTGGGGCGCTGCATTTTCCCAGATAAAACCAGCCAAAATAAACCTGTCTCTTATTGGCAGGTCGTTACAATGGTTAGGGTGAAAACGACTGGGGGACTCTATGATCAAACTTGTGCTAACCGATATAGACGATACGCTGATTCCAGCCGGGCATGACGGCGCTAGCGACTACGCCATCGAGGGCATTCATGCCATGCGGGCGGCGGGTCTGCACTTTGGCCCGGTTTCGGGCCGTCAGCCGTCCGCGATGGGCTGGATGTTCAAAAATCGTTCCGAGTGCTTCTCGACTGGCGCGTTCTGTAACGGCCAGGTCATGTTTGTGGACGGTGAGGCGGTAGCCTCGCATGCGACCGACAACGCCGCCCTTATGCGCTTGGCTGACTACTTGGAGCAGGAGACCGACGATACGTACCTGAAGGTCTACAGCCTGGGTGATGACTTTTGGGGCAACGATGCCTATTGCGTGACGAGCGATCCCGAGCGCGTTCGTCGCGCCATGGAGTCGGGCGGCAACGCGTGGCTCAAAGGCGAAGAGGCCCCGTGCCGTCCTGTTGTCGATGATGCCCCGGTATACAAGGCGAATATCTGGAGCGCCCGCTCGCGCGAAGAGCTCGCTGAGCTGCGCGAGCGCATTGCCGCTGAGGTGCCGGAGCTCTCGCTTGTATTTCCCAACAACCGCGTGCGCCTATTCGATATTCTCCCGGCCGGTTGGGACAAGGGCTGCGCTGCGCTGGAGCTGGCGCGCGCTTTGGGCCTGACGCCCGATGAGGTGGCCGTATTTGGCGATTCCGATAACGATCTGCCCATGATCGGTGCCGTTCCCAACTCCGTTGCAGTCGCCAATGCCAACGAGGCCGTCACTGCTGCCGCGCGCTGGCATATCGGCGCTGCGGCAGACGATGCGGTTGCCGGGGCTCTGCATCAGATTGCCGCCTGCGCCGCGACGGGGGAGATGCCGCCTTTTATGCGTCAGATGGATGCGGTGGGTTCGGGTATCGCGGACGTCTAGGGAGGCCATCATGAAGCTCCAGCAGCTCAGATATGTCGTCAAAGTTGCCGAATGTGGCAGCATCACCGAGGCCTCGCGCCGGCTCTTTGTGTCGCAGCCTTCGATTACCGCATCGATTCGCGATCTCGAAAACGAGATGGGCGTGCACATCTTTGAGCGCACTAACAAGGGCGTCGTTGTGTCCGAGGAAGGTGAGACCTTCTTGGGCTATGCGCGCCAGGTACTCGACCAGGCCGACCTGCTCGAGAGCAAGTACAAGGGCGCATCCGAGCAGGTGCCGCACTTTAGTGTGAGCTGCCAGCATTATTCCTTTGCCGTTAATGCGTTTGTCGATGTGATCCGTGAGTTCGATGCCGCGCGCTACGACTTTACCCTGCGCGAGGAGCAAACCCACGAGATTATCGAGGACGTCGCGCACATGAAAAGCGAGCTCGGCATCCTGTATCTGTCGGAGCACAATCGCGAGGTCATCGAGCGCATGCTGGCGGCCAACGAGCTCGTGTTCGAAGGGCTCTTCTGCGCCACGCCGCACGTCTTTGTGTGTGCAGACCATCCGCTGGCTGGCCGCTCCAGCGTGACGCTCGAGGACTTGGAAGACTACCCGTTTTTGTCCTATGAGCAGGGCAGCTATAACTCGTTCTACTATTCTGAGGAGCTGACCTCGACCTTTGAGCGCCGCAAGAATATCCGCGTGCGTGACCGTGCGACGTTGTTCAACCTGGTCATGGGCCTCAACGGCTACACGGTATGCTCAGGCGTGATCAGTCACGAGCTCAACGGGCCCGGCATCATCTCGATTCCGCTCGATGTAGACGAGTACATGGAGATCGGCATCATCACGCGCAAGAACACGACGCTTACGCGCTACGGCCAAGCCTATATCGACGTGATTCGTCAGCACATATAGACTGCTGCATTCTGCACGGGTCAAATCTCTTTATGGCAGTCCAAACTGATATAGGAAGCATCTATATCAAACTGTTATAAACGTATATTTTGCGATGGCCATATGAGCGCTCATACTCTGTCCCAGTAAAGCAACCAATGCAAAGGGAGATATCTATGAGTGCTTTAACCACGCTGAACGCGCCGTTTCGCGCCGATATCGTCGGCAGCTTTCTTCGTCCACAGGCCGTAAAGGACGCCCGTGTCGCCTATGCTGCGGGCACACTCGACGCCGCCGGCCTTAAGGCCGTCGAGGATAAGGCCATTCGCGACCTGGTGGACAAGCAAAAGTCCGCTGGCCTGCAGGTGATTACCGATGGCGAGTTTCGCCGCAGTTACTGGCACCTCGACTTTATGTGGGGGCTCAACGGCATTGAACGCCGTACCTCGCGTACGGGCTATATGTTCCACGACGAGGAGACCACAGCCGACACCGCCGTGGTAACCGGCCCCATTAGCGGCGAGAACCATCCGTTCGTCGAGCACTTCAAGTTTGTCAAGGCGCTTGAGGGCGAGAACGTCGAGGCCATCCGCAAGGTCCTTGTCGACAACGGCCTGCTGTAGGGACGTCGTCTTTTCCTCGTCCGCATACCCCGTATATGAAAGAGGGCTTGTTCCATGGATACTAAGACGATCGTCTCCGTCGACATCGGCGGCACCAAGATCGCGTGCGGCCTTGTGACCCTTGGCGGCGACGCTCCCGTGGTGGAGAGCGTAGTGAAGGTTCCCACCGATGCGCAGCTGGGTGGCGAGCATGTTTTGGCGACGGTGATCGAGCAGGTCAAGGCCGCTATCGAGCGTTGCGACGGCGATCCTGTGGGCGTTGGCATCTCCAGCGCCGGCGTGGTGAACCCCCGCAACGGCGACATCACCTACGCCAACGAGCTCATGCCCGGTTGGGGCGGCACCGCTCTGGGCAGCGAGGTTACCGCTGCGTGCGGTCTGCCGTGCC
>USOF01000182.1 GCA_900556285.1 uncultured Collinsella sp.
GCGTAAGATCGTCGGCAGCGTCAGATGTGTATAAGAGACAGCAGCGACACCGTGAGAAAGCGTGGTAGATACAAGGTCGAAGCCCATATCAACCGCACGGCGAATGTCCTCGATGGTGGCACAATCCGCCATCAGGAGCACGCCCTCCTCGTGCAGCGGGCGGAAGGTATCCTCGACCGACTTGCCGTCGGGACGCGGACGATCGGTAGCGTCGATCGCCACGATATCGGCACCCGCAGCAACGCAGGCGCGAGCGTGACGCAGCGTCGGCGTGATGTAAACGCCCTCGTGCCCATCCTTCCACAGGCCGATAACGGGAACCTCACAGCGACCCTTAATGGCGGCAATGTCGGCAAGGCCCTGGCAGCGAATGGCGGCGGCGCCGCCGAGCTCGCAAGCACGAGACATTTGAGCCATGGTCTCGGGCGTACGAAGCGGCTCGCCCATATACGCCTGAACGCTCACGACGAGCTTACCCTTCAGGGACTGGATCAAAGGATCAACGGTCATGTTCGACTCAACCTTTCTCAAAACAGCCTTCTGAGACGCCGCACCTTGACGTTCAAACCGTCGCTCGCGTACCGAAGTACGCTTCGCTCCTCTTTCACGTCAATCTGCGGCACCTCAGAAGGCACACTTGGTAGTTATGTTTACTTCAACGAAGCAAGAAGATGCTCGGCGGCACCGATGAGCGGAGCATCGCCCTCCAGAGAACCGATGAGGATCGGCGTGTCCTGAAGCGGATCGAGCGCCTGGCTGGCATAGCCCTCGTGCACCGAATCCTTCCACGTCTGCGAACGCCAATCGGGACCTTGGTGAATCACGCCGCCCGAAAGCACGATGACCTCAGGGTCCAGGATGTTAGCGAGCGAGCCCAAGCTGGCCCCCAGCGCAAAGCCGGCGTCATGGATGACCTCGGTCGCCTTTGCGTCGCCCGCACGGCACAGGTCGTTCACATCGCGACCGACCGAAGGACGGCTGGGGTCGACGCGACCAAAGCGCTCATCGTACATACGACCAATGGAAGTGCCCGAAGCAACCGACTCCAGATGGCCGGAACGCCCGCAGGCGCAGGGAATACCGGCGGCAGCCGAGCACTCGATGTGGCCCATATGGCCAGCAGCACCATGGAAGCCCTGAATCACGCGGCCGTTCTCGACATATGCGCCGCCGATGCCCGTACCGATGCCAAGACACAAGACGGAGAACTTGCCCTTGCCGACGCCCCAGTGGGCCTCGCCCAGAGCATGAGCCTGCACGTCGCCTACAACGGCAACGGGAAGACCGAGGTCCTCGCGCAGACGCGGCCCCAACTGAACGCCGGACCAGCCGGGCATGATCTCGTTGGCATACGCGATGGCGCCCGTCTTGGGATCGACAACGCCGGCGGCACCGATACCGACGCCAAGGACCTCGACATCGGGATTCGCCTCGATGGCGGCCTTAATAGACGCCTCGATGCGCTGGAAGACGGCCTCGCCGCCCTCTTGAGCCTCGGTGGGAACCTCGGCCTCAAAAACGGGATGGGGCACGCTGCCGTCAGCCGGGTACTCCATGATGGCAGTCGCGATCTTAGTTCCGCCGATATCGACAGAGCAGACGTACTTGTTCTCCATGTCGCTCTCCTTAGGAGATAAAAAACAACTACAGGAAATGAAGGCTGCGTTATCGCCGCAGCTTGGTAAAGGTTTCCCGGGTGCCCGAGGTTGGGGTGAAAGCGGTCGGGCGTTGACCTAATGGGTCACGCTCGACCGCTTGAGCCCCAAGATCGGGTGCCCGGGGAAGCTTTACAGGAGACCGTTGTCCTGGAGGACCTTCTTAATCGCCTCGACGTTCTCGCCGGTCATGGCCTTCACCGGGCGCGGCATGGTCGGGCTATCGAAGATGCCCATGAGGTTCATAGCGGTCTTGAAGGCGCCGACGCCACCGGCATAGCCCTGGACGCCCGAGGTGACATCCCAGATGTGCGAAATCTCATTGAGGCGATCCTGCTCGGCCTTGACGGTAGCCCAGTCACCAGCCTGAGCGGCCTTCCACTGACGCACGTAGCCCTCGGGCTCAACGTTGGCGAGACCCGGGACGGAACCGTCGGCGCCACCGAGGTAGGCGCCGTCGACAACAACCTCGTGACCGGTGAGAATGCTCATCGGATGGCCGTTCTTCTCGTTCTCCTGAACGAGGTAGCGGAACGAGATGTCATCACCCGAGGAATCCTTGACGCCGGCCAGAACGCCCTCGGCGCCGAGCTTGGCAAGGAGCTTCCAGGGGAGCTTGGTGTGAACGCAGACGGGAATGTCATAGGCAAAGATGGGCAGGTCGAGCTCCTCGTGCAGGATGCGGAAGTGCTCCTCGACCTCGGTCATGCCCTGCAGGGCATAGAACGGGCAGGTGGCGACGAGGGCATCGGCGCCCAGCTCCTGGGCGACCTTGCCGTGCTCGATCATGCGCTCGGTCTCGGTATCGATGATGCCGACCAGAACGGGAACGCGGTGGTCGACGATGCGCACGGCCTCGGCGACAATCTGGCGACGGCGCTCGTCGGTGGAGAAGACGACCTCGCCCGAGGATCCCAGGAAGAACAGGCCATCGACGCCGGCATCTATCATGCGGTTGATGCTGCGCTCAAAGGAGGCAACATCGAGCTGGTGGTCTTCGGTATCGGGAACAACGACGGGAGGGATAACGCCGGTGAATTTCTGAGTTGCCACAAGAATCTCCTTAGTTGTCTGGCGAGCGGCCCTATGCCGCCCACTCTTGTTGGCAGTGTCCAGGCCGTCTAGGCCAAAGAACACGGGTAGAACGTTTGGTTAAAGAAGTCGACGACTTCGTTTTCGAACGCATTGATGCGCTCGTGAGCGTATTTGGCATAGATGATATGCCTCCGGTCACACTCAAGACCGTTGAATACGGCAAACTGGCCCTTGGGGTCGCTCGCGGCATCCATAAGCGATGTGCCCATGAGAACCGATCCGCGCACCCGAGACGACAGCGCCTCAAGGCCACCGGGAATTGGATTGGCAACCGCCGTGCAGGCGAGGCCCCGCTCGTCCAGAGCAGAAACCGCCAGCGCGACTCCGCCGCCAAGACCCTCGCCCCATGCAAAGATGCGGTCGGGATCCATGCCATCAAGATTGCGCGCCACCTTCGCCAGCGCGCAACCCCAACGGACGCGCCTGACAAAAGCAGGCGAGGTAATCCCCTGCCGCAGATCGCTGGGCCCAATCGCCTCATCGTCCAGTGCAAGCACGGCATATCCCATGGCCGCAAACCTCGTCATGTGATGCCATCCCCGCACGGGTCGGTCGATGTCGTGAAACATCAGACATAGCGGTACAAGCTCGGATGCCCGGGCATGACCTAAGGGCTCAATCAAACGGCCGTGTACGACATACCCACCGAGTTCAAAGGAAACCTCGGAGTAGCGCGCGCACGGATTGGCGAAATCAATCGCCGTAACAGTCGGCCCGCAAACCTCAAGGTCCGAAGCGGCTATCTCTAATTCGGAAACATCCGCTGAAGCATCGCCGCGCCAATCCCGGAAATCAGAAAGCCTTGACGAAACCGTTCCAGGAA
>USOF01000183.1 GCA_900556285.1 uncultured Collinsella sp.
ACGAGTACGGCGGCTCGCTCGACGCCCGCATGCGCTTCCTGCTCGAGGTTATCGCCGAGATTCGCGAGCGCTGCGGCAAGGACTTCATCATCGACGTCCGCATCTCGGGCGATGAGTACACCGATGGCGGCCTGACCCTCAACGACATGATCTACGTCTCGCGTCGCCTGGAGAAGGCCGGTGTCGACATGATTCACGTGTCGGGCGGCACCACCATCAAGCGCGGCTCCGCAATTCCCGCCGCCGGCACGCAGCAGGCCTCGCACGCCGCTTGCTCGCGTGAGATTAAGAAGCACGTGAACATTCCCGTTGCCACGGTCGGCCGCATTAACGAGGCCTGGATCGCCGAGGAGCTGATCGAGGACGGCGCTGCCGACATCTGCATGATGGGCCGCGCCAATCTGTGCGATGCCGAGTTCTGCAATAAGGCCGCTGCCGGCAACGCCGACGACATCCGTCCCTGCATCGGTTGCCTGCGCTGCCTGAACGGCATTATGTTCGGCAAGCGCATCTCCTGCACCGTCAACCCCGATGTCGAGCGCGACGAGGCTGGCTACGAATCTGCTGCCGAGGCCAAGAACGTACTGGTTGTGGGCGCTGGTCCTGCGGGCATGGAGGCGGCGTTCATTGCCGCCAAGCGCGGCCACAACGTGGTGCTCGTGGACAAGCAGGACGAACCGGGCGGCGAGATGCGCATCGCGGCCGTTCCGCCGGCAAAGCAGGAACTCACCCGCGTGATCAAGTACCAGTATCGCCGTCTTGCTGAGGCGGGCGTGAAATGCGTCTTTGGTACCGAGCTTACTGCCGAGGACATTCAGCGTGACTACGCCGGGTATGAGGTTGTCCTGGCTTATGGCGCCGAGCCCATCGCTCCGGCCTTCATGCAGGGCTTTAAGCAGGTTATGACGGCCGACGACCTGCTGGGCGGCAATGCCTTCCCGGGCAAGAAGATTGTCATCGTGGGCGGCGGCACCGTCGGCTGCGAGACGGCCGATTACTTGGCCCCGCTGGTCAACGACCTGTCGCCGGCCAATCGCGATGTCACCGTCATCGAGATGACCAAGACGCTCGCCGCCAACGAGGGCGGCGCCGGTCGCGCGGTGCTCATCACGCGCATGCTCTCCAAGGGCGTTCACGTGCTGACCGAGGCCAAGGTGACCGAGATTACCGAGGATGCCATCAGCTATGAGAAGGACGGCGAGATCCACACCATCGCCGATGCCGATACGCTGGTGCTTGCCATGGGTTATCGTCCCAATACCAAGCTGGCCGACGACCTTGCCGCTGCCGGCGTTGCCACCCACGTGCTGGGCGATGCCAACAAGTGCGGCAACATCCGCGATGCCATCGGCGATGGCTACAAGGTTGCCTGCGAACTCTAGTCAACCCCTTGGTGCATGGGGGTCAGGTTACTTTGCACCAATCTGGTGCATACAAACCTGACCCCTTTGCACCAGTCATCTTGCTTCTCTGTATGATATTGTATAGCTACTATCATACAGGAGGCTAAGATGAGTGCTTCAGTTTTGAGCGTCCGTGTTGATGCATCAATTAAGGAATCGTTTGCCGAGCTCTGCGAGGAGCTCGGCATGACGTCTTCCGTGGCGGTCAACATGTTCATGCGTCAGATGCTGCGGGAGCGGTCGCTTCCATTTACCCCTTCTCTTTCAG
Organism: uncultured Collinsella sp.; assembly: GCA_900556285.1. Lineage (GTDB taxonomy): Bacteria > Actinomycetota > Coriobacteriia > Coriobacteriales > Coriobacteriaceae > Collinsella. The sequence continues at coordinate 1,672 of USOF01000183.1, forward strand.
TCAAACGGGACGAGGCGAAGACCGACGTTTTGACCGTTGCTGAAATCAGGGATGCCGTTGCTCGCGCGGCGGGTACTCGAAAGGCGATTCGGTCGGTCACGTTGTTCGGCTCGTATGCTCGACGTGACGCAAATACCGATAGCGATATCGACCTGCGTATAGAGGTCGATTCCGATGCGACATTTGGGTTATTCGCTCTTTCCTCGTTCGCGGAGGAGATCAAAGAGGCAACAGGCAAGCAGGTCGACGTCGTTTCGAGCGAACACTTGCGAGAAGACATTGCGCATGCCATCGAGAGGGAGGGTGTGGTGCTGTATGTTCGCCCGTAAATCAGATGCGTTGCGCGCCCAGGAGATTCTCGAGGCGATTGATGAGACGACCGAGAGAATCAAAGCGTTCGGTGTGACGGAAGACGAGTTCCTCCATGCGGATGACATCAAGGCCAGGACACTCGCCGATTCTCTCCTTATGTGTGCCCTCAGGGTGACGGAGGAGGCGGGTAAGCTGTCCGAGAAGGCGCAGCGACTACATCCCGAGATTGAGTGGCGCGGTATAGTGGGGATGCGTAACTATCTTGCCCATGATTACGGCAACGTCGATCGCGCCGTGGTTTGGGACGCGGTGACATCAGAGTTTCCCGCTCTTGCAGCGGCATGCCGACAGATTATCGAGGAATCCTAATCTTGCTCTCTTTGAGCCAACATGGTGTGAGATAACCTGACCCCATTGCACCATTTGATAGCAAAAAGCGGCGGCCGTCCCGTGTTGGGGCGGCCGCCGCTTGCGTTCGCTGCGATGGGTCGTGCGATTAGAGCCCCAGGAGCTCCTTGACCTTGGCGATGATTGCCTCGTCGGTGGCGTTGGCGAAGAAGTACTCCTGGAAGTGCTCGCCAGCCAGGGCGCCCTTGACCAGATCCTGGTCGATCTCGCCCAGGACGTCGACGAGCGGACGCATGGTCACAGCGCGGACGCCGTCGAGGATCTTCTTGTTGCGCTGCTCGGGCTCAACACGCTCGGCAGGATAGCCGTTGCCGGAACCGAAGCCAAAGAGCTTCTCGAAGGTGTACTCGAGGTTGAGCTCCTGGCCCCAGCCGTTCTTGAGGGCGAAGGGCATGGCGACGGCGTTACCGTCGTTGACCTGGGCGAAGGTGTAGGCATCCAGCGGGTCGGCGACATGGCCGCAGAGCACACCGGGGAAGGAGTTGCAGGCGAGCATGGCGCCCTCGCCGGTGCCGCAGCCGGTCACGACATAGTCGGCAGCGCCGGAGTTGAGCAGCACGGCGGCAAGGATGCCGTTCTGAACGTAGGTGAGCGGCTTGGAGTCGGCATCGGCATACATACCGTAGTTAAAGACGGTGTGGCCCATGGGCTCGACGACCTTCTTAAGGGCAGCCTCGATCATGGGGTTCTTGGAGTTCTGAGAATTCTCGTTGATGAGAGCGATCTTCATTGCGAAATACCTTTCCTATTTCTAACTTGCGGTGAAATACGGACCGTCTTGCCTGGTAGAAGTCAAAATCAATCCCTATTTCACCGCAACTACTAAATGAACCTAAATGTGGGAGCGCGGTGAGCGAGCGGGCTTGAGACGGAGCAGGTTGCCTTGAAAGAGGAGGGAAGCGTACTTGGGTACGCGAGCGACGAATGAAAGGCAAGATGCCCGTCTCAAGCCCGCGCAGCGCCTACTGGGGCTGCTTGCCGATGTATGCCAGGATGCCGCCGTCGACGTAGAGGATGTGGCCGTTGACGAAGTTCGATGCATCGGAAGCCAAGAACACGGCGGGGCCCTTCAGATCCTCGGGCGTGCCCCAACGGGCGGCCGGCGTCTTGGCAATGATGAACTGGTCAAACGGGTGGCGGCTGCCGTCGGGCTGCGTCTCG
>USOF01000184.1 GCA_900556285.1 uncultured Collinsella sp.
CCTTTGGCATGATTCCCGAGTTTGTGGGACGTACGCCCGTCGTCACCCAGACGCAGGCGCTCGACGAAGACGACCTGGTGTCGATCCTGACCGAGCCCAAGAACGCCGTGGTGCGTCAGTACCGCAAGATGTTCCAGCTCGAGGACGTTGAGCTTGAGTTTGAGGACGCCGCCCTGCACGAGATCGCCCGTATGGCGCTCGCCCGCAAGACCGGCGCCCGCGGCCTGCGCTCCATTTGCGAGGACGTGCTGCAGCAGACGATGTTCGACCTGCCCAGCGAGGAGGGCGTTTCCAAGGTCATCGTAACCGAAGCCTCCGTAAAGGGCGAAGAACAGCCCCAGCGCATCTACGGGTAAACCAGCCTAAAACGTGTTTGCAAATAGCCTCCGACCACCCGCGGTCGGAGGCTATTTTATATATACGCAATAACCCCAACTACCTGTGTTATTCTGTGTGTTTGTTTAAGCCTCAGCGAAGTCATTACAGACTGAAGTAATCGATACCTAAGGCGTGTCCGCCTGCTTGGTTTTCGTAGATTCCGCACGAGCCGAAGAGCACTAAATGTGCTCTTCGTGCGAGCCAGGACCTGACCGAGCGAAAACCAAGCAGGCGGACACGCCGGCGGGACAGGGAGAGATATATGGAAGAAATGCCCAAGAACTACGATCCGTCGACTAATGAGCCGGCGATTCTGCAGAAGTGGCTCGACGGCGGCTACTACAAGCGCCGCGAGGGCGTGGGCGACTGCACCGTCACCATTCCGCCTCCCAACGTGACCGGCAAGCTCCACATGGGTCACGCCACCGACGACTCCATCCAGGACGCCATCGTCCGTATGGCCCGCATGCGCGGCAAGTCCACGCGCTGGGTGCTGGGCACCGATCACGCCGGTATCGCCACGCAGACCAAGGTCGACAAGAAGCTCAAGAGCGAGGGCATCAGCCGCCTGGAGATTGGCCGCGATAAGTTTGTCGACGCCTGCTGGGACTGGACCCACGAGTACGGCGGCATCATCGTCGAGCAGATCAAGCGCATGGGCTGCTCTGTCGACTTCGATAACGAGCGCTTCACGATGGACGAGGACTACGCCCAGGCCGTGCGCAAGGTGTTCTGCGACTGGTACCACGACGGCCTGATCTACCGTGGCAAGCGCATCGTCAACTGGTGTCCCAACTGCACCACCGCCATCTCGGACGATGAGGCCGAGTACAAGGACGAGAAGGGCCATCTGTGGCACCTGCGCTACCCGCTGACCGAGCCGGTCAACGGCCAAGACTACATCGTCGTCGCTACCACGCGCCCCGAGACCATGCTCGGCGATACGGGCGTTGCCGTCTCCCCGAAGGACCCCGAGAAGGCCGCCTTTGTAGGTAAGACCGTCAAGCTCCCCATCGTCGACCGCGAAATCCCCATCTTTGAGGATTGGCATGTCGATGCCAACTTCGGTTCCGGTTTTGTCAAGGTCACCCCGGCCCACGACCCCAACGATTACGCTATGGGTCAGGCCCACGACCTGCCGCAAATCAATATCTTCGACGAGCACGCGGTGGTCGTCGAAGGCTACGGCGAGTTCACCGGCATGAACCGCGACGAGTGCCGCGAGGCCGTCATCAAGTGGTTCGAGGAGCACGACCTGCTCGATCACGTCGAGGACCTCGACCACTCCGTCATGCATTGCTACCGTTGCGACTCCGCTCTGGAGCCGTGGCTGTCCGAGCAGTGGTTCGTCGCCGTCGACAAGCTCAAGGGGCCGGCGCTCGACGCCGTCAACTCCGGCAAGGTCACCTTCCACCCCGCGCGCTGGACGCAGACCTACACCACCTGGATGGAGAACCTTAAGGACTGGTGCATCAGCCGCCAGCTGTGGTGGGGCCACCGCATCCCCGTTTTCTACTGCGAGGACTGCGGCTGGGAGGACGCCCTTACCGAGGACACCGACGTGTGCCCCAAGTGCGGCGGCCATCATGTGCATCAGGACGAGAGCGTGCTTGACACCTGGTTCAGCTCGCAGCTGTGGACCTTCGCCACGCAGGGCTGGCCGCAAAAGCCGGAGCTGCTCGAGGGTCATCACCCCACGACGGCGCTCGTCACCGCGCGCGACATCATCGCGCTGTGGGTCGCCCGCATGGTCATGAGCTCGCTGTACTTCCTGGACGAGGTACCGTTTAAGGACGTCGTCATCTACCCGACGATTCTGGCCAAGGACGGCAGCCGCATGTCCAAGTCTAAGGGCAACGGCGTTGACCCCATGGACCTCATCGGTATGTACGGCGCCGACGCCATGCGCTACAACCTGCTCACGCTGTGCACCAACAACCAAGACGTCAAGTTCGACGCGAACATCGATAAGAAGACCAAGAAGCTTATCGATAGCCCGCGCACCGATCAGGCCAAGAGCTTTGTGACCAAGATCTGGAACGCCAGCCGCTTCCTGCTCATGAACATGGAGGGTTACACGCCCGGCGAGCCCGTCGTGGAGACGCCGGCCGACGCTTGGATGTTCAGCCGCCTGGCCAAGGCCGTGAAGATGGTCACCGAGGGCATCGAGAACTACACCTTTGGCGACATGGCCCGTGGCGTGCAACAGTTCTTCTGGAACGAGGTTTGCGACTGGTACGTCGAGGTCACCAAGGCCCGTCTGAAGGGCGAGGGCCGTCTGCAGGCTCAGCGCAACCTGATCTTTGTGCTCGACACCTCCATTCGCCTGATGCACCCGCTCATGCCGTTTGTGACCGAGGAGATCTGGGACAACATGCCGGCGAGCGTGCTCGACCTGGACGCCGAGGGCAACGTGGACCGCGCCGAGGCGCTCATGATCGCCAAGTGGCCGGAGCCCGCCGACTACGCCAAGTACGTCGACGAGCCCGCCGAGCGCGCGTTTGAGCTGTGCCGCGCTGTCGTTTCGGCCGCCCGCGCCACGCGTTCGCGTTATCGCCTGAGCCCCAAGGCCGAGCTCGATGTGGTCGTACGTGCCGGCGCCGATGATATCGAGAAGCTCGAGAGCCTGCGCTCCACGATTGAGCCGCTGGCCAACACCGCTTCGCTGGTCATGGGTACCGACGTTGAGAAGCCGGCCGCGAGCATTGCCGTGGTCGACAGTGGCGTCGAGGCTTTTGTGGTGCTGGAGGGCAAGGTTGACCTTTCGGCTGAGAAGGCGCGCCTGGAAAAGGAGATCGCCGCGGCTCAGAAGGAGCTCGCCGGCTGCGAGAAGACGCTTGCCAACGAGGGCTTTGTGGCCAAGGCCGCGCCCGCGGTGGTCCAGAAGAAGAGGGACCGTGCAGCTGAGCTCAAGGAGATCCTGGCGGCGCTGACTGCTCAGGTTGCTGACTTCTCGTAAGCGTTACTGTGGGAGCGGTTACGGGGGCGTCCGCTGCCTGGTGGGGCCACTGAGTTGTGGCCTTGAGGTCGCTGCAAAGCGGTGTTTGGCTGATATTTTGAATGGGAGGCTGTCTCTTATACACATCTCCGAGCCCACGAGACTCCTGAGCATCTCG
>USOF01000185.1 GCA_900556285.1 uncultured Collinsella sp.
CTTCTTCTGCGGCATGATGCTGGAGCCGGTGGAAAACGCGTCGTCCAGCTCGATGAATTTAAACTCCCACGAGCACCAAAGAATGATCTCCTCGGAAAATCTCGAAAGATGCACCATCGCAAGCGAAATCGCCGCGGCGATTTCCGCGCAGAAATCGCGGTCGGCAACGCCGTCGAGGCTGTTGCGGCTCACGCCGGAGAAGCCGAGCAGCTTCGCCGTCAAATCACGGTCGAGCGGGTACGTCGTTCCGGCCAAAGCGCAGGAGCCGATGGGACACACGTTCATCCGCTTCCGGCAGTCGCCCAGACGGCCGAGATCCCGCAGGAGCATCATGGCGTAGGCCATCAGATGGTGGGAAAACAGGATGGGCTGCGCCCGCTGCAAATGGGTGTAGCCGGGCATGATGACGCCCTTATTATTTTCTGCCTGCGCGACGATCGCCCCAAGCACATCCTTTACCAGCGCGGTGATCTCATCGATCTGGTCTTTGAGATACATTCTCAGATCCAGCGCCACCTGATCGTTCCGGCTGCGGGCGGTGTGGAGCTTTTTGCCCACATCCCCCAACCGCTGGGTCAGCACCTGCTCGACGAACATGTGAATGTCCTCGCAGCCAAAGTCGAATTTCAGCGCCCCGGATTCCAGATCGCTCAGAATGCCCTGCAGCCCGTCAATGAGCTGCCCGGCCTCGGCCTGAGAGATGATGCCCTGCGCCCCCAGCATGGCGGCATGAGCCATGGAGCCGGTGATGTCCTGCTTATAAAGTTTGCAGTCAAAGCGGATGGAAGAATTGAAATCATCCGCAATGCTGCTGACCTCGCCGGACGTCCGTCCGGCCCATAGTTTGCTCATAAATCTGTCCTCGGATAGTCTTTACAGTTTTCCCTGCTCCCGCAGCGCCTGCACCTTGGTGGGCAGACCCCACAGATTGATGAAGCCGGCAGCCTGATTCTGGTCGTAGTCGCTTTCGCCGAAGGTCACCAGATTCTCGGAGTACAGGGAGTAGGGAGAGGTGGTGCCGGCAGGGATGATGTTGCCCTTGTAGAGCTTCAGCTTCACGGAGCCGGTGACGTACTTGTTGCTCTCGTTGGCAAAGGCGGTCAGCGCCTCCTGGAGGGGGGAGTACCACTTGCCGTTGTAAATGAGGTCGGCGTAGTCCACGGCCAGCTTCTGCTTGACGTGGAGGGTATCCTTGTCCACGGTGAGCATTTCCAGCTGCTCGTGGGCGAAGTACAGGATGGTGCCGCCGGGAGTCTCGTATACGCCCCGGTCCTTCATGCCCACCAGCCGGTTCTCCACAATGTCGATGATGCCGATGCCGTTGGCGCCGCCCAAAGCGTTGAGCTTTTCGATGATCTTGGACGCCTTCATCTTCTCACCGTCCACGGCCACGGGAGCGCCCGCTTCAAAGTCGATGGTCACATAGGTGGGAACGTCGGGCGCCTGCAGGGGAGAGACGCCCATTTCCAGGAAACCGGGCTTTTCGTAGTTCGGCTCGTTGGCGGGGTCTTCCAGATCAAGGCCCTCGTGGCTCAGGTGCCACAGGTTCTTGTCCTTGGAGTAGTTGGTCTCCCGGCTGATCTTCAGGGGGACGTTGTGGGCCTCGGCATAGTCGATCTCCTCGTCCCGGCCCTTGATGTCCCACTCCCGCCAGGGGGCAATGATCTTCATGGTGGGGGCAAAGCGTTTGATGGCCAGCTCAAACCGAACCTGGTCGTTGCCCTTGCCGGTGCAGCCGTGGGCGACATAGGTGGCGCCGAACTCGTGAGCAACCTCGACAAGTTTCTTGGCAAGCAGCGGACGGGAAAGAGCGGAGAGCAGCGGGTACTTGTTCTCGTACATGGAGTTGGCGGCGATGGCCTTGGTCAGGAACTCATCAGAGAACTCATCGCGCAGGTCGAGCACCTGGCAATCCAGAACGCCCAGGTCGAGAGCCTTCTGCTTCTTGGCATCCAGACCGGTCTCCTCCTGGCCCACATTGCCGCAGACACAAACGACATCGAGATTCTTCTCATCCTGGAGCCACTTGACACATACGGATGTATCAAGACCACCGGAATATGCGAGAACGACTTTTTCCTTGCTCATGGCTGTTTCCTTTCGCCCTTGGTAGCTAGTTAGAACATCGGTCAGTTGCAAGTCACCTTGAGGTCAAATACCGTGCAATATCAGGTTAAATAGCAAAAATCAGCACATACATGCCCTAGAAACATGCAGCAATGTCGTGCTAAAACCCAACGACCTCAAAATGACTCTGTTGGAGCTTTTCGCCCCATGCGGACAGAGACGATTGCTATCGTCGTCGGGAAATTGCGCGCTGGCGTCGGATGGCATTGTCTGCAGTGGTGATGATCTGTACGAACTGCATCTGCCTCTCCTTTCGCTTATCGCCGGGCGCAATTCATATATCGTAAACGGTACCTATTCCTCGGTAAACGGCTGTTTTTCCGCCTCCGTTTTCGATGGTCGCTATATTACGCTAAAGTGCCCGCTTCACAAGCGACAAATTCAAATTTCTGAAAAGTTTTTTCATTACTTTGTGAATCATGGTGCAAATACGCGCCAATCCTGCGAAAATACGCCCGACTACCAGTTGATGGTTATAACGTCTGAAACAATTTCGAAACGAAAGGCGCGTTTTTATGCAAACTTACGAATCGGATGCCAATATCGGCAACATTAAGATTCTCGCCGTCGATATGGACAAGACGCTTCTCACTGACGAGCGCGTGCTGCCCCAGGGCCTCGATGAGCGTCTGGACAAGCTCGCCGATGCCGGTATCGTATTCTGCCCCGCCAGCGGACGCCCCGCCCCCAAACTCGAGGAAATGTTCGAGGGCATCAAGAACCGACTCGCGTTTTGTCCCGACAACGGTGCCTGCGTCATCTATCGCGGCAACTATATCTATAAGAGCAACATCGACGTGGAGCTGTATCAGCAGGTCTTGAGCCGTGCCTCGGAGGATCCGCGCGCTGTCCCCGTCCTGTGCTGCTTCGACGAGTTCTACGTGCTTGCCCGCGACCATCAATACCACGACGAGATCAGCGTCTACTACAACACAATCAACTACGTCGACAGCTTTGAGGGCATTGATTTCGAGTCCAACAAGATTTCGGTCTTCTTCCCCGGCTACGACGCCGAGCCCGCTTTCCGCGAGACCTATAGCCCCGAGTTCTCGGACAAACTCTATGTCACCAACGCCGGGCGCGAGTGGATCGACTTTATGAACCTGGGCGTCGACAAGGGCGCCGGCGTCGCGCACCTGTGCGAGCACCTGGGCATCGATATTGCCGATGCTGCCGCCGTGGGCGATACGTACAACGACATCCCCATGCTGGAGCGCGTCGGTCACAGCTTTATCGTGGACAATGCCGAAGAGCACATGAACGCGCACGCCAAGTGGCGCATTCCGAGCAACAACGACGGGGGCGTACTGACGCTCATCGACGCCATCTTGGCGGCTCGTTAACGTAGCTCGT
>USOF01000186.1 GCA_900556285.1 uncultured Collinsella sp.
ACCGCAGGAAGCTTGGATACGCCTAGGCGCGGTCCAAGAAATCGTCCGCACCCCCTTTGGCCTTCTAAGGCCGCCATTTAGGAACTATTTCACCGCAAGTTATTTGGGGATGAAAAATGGGCCATGTGTCCCAGTTGTGGAGACCTCTTGAGCCGTCTGGGTATCGTGAAAGATCGTGCGCTCCCCCATCATCAAAAGTGACACACGCTACCTGTTGATGGGAGGCAACCATGGGCTTCTTTGACAAGATGTTCGAGAAGAAAGAGTGCGCGATTTGCGGTACCGAGCTGGGACTTCTAGGTAAGACCAAGATCAACGAAGGCTACCTGTGCAAAGAGTGCGTCGGCAAGCTCTCTCCCTTCTTTGGAGGCTATCGCTCTAGCACCGCGGACGACATTCGCGAGCAGCTCGCCTATCGCGAGGCCAATGCCGAGCGCCTGGCATCGTTCAACCCCACGCGCACGCTCTCGGCCGGGCGCACCAATATTATGCTCGACGAGGACGCGGGCCTGCTGATCATTACTTCGCAGACGCGCTGGCGTGACGCCAACCCCGACATCATCGAGTTCTCTCAGGTACTCGGCTGCGACATGGACATCGATGAGCACCGCACCGAGATCTATCGTGAGACCAAGGACGGCGAGCGTGAGAGTTATGACCCGCCGCGCTACGACCTGGATTACGACTTCAATCTGACCATCCACGTCAACACGCCGTACTTTACCGAGATTGACCTGCGCGTGAACGACTCCACCATCGAGCAGCGCGGATCCATCGAGTACCGCGAGGCCAAACGTCAGGCAACCGAGGTTCGCGACGCGCTGGTGCAGCTGCGTCAGGAGACGCGCGATAGCGTCGTTGCCGCCAAGGCCCCCAAGACCGCGGTGACCTGCCCCTTCTGCGGCGCCACCACCATTCCCGATGCCAGTGGGCGCTGCGAATACTGCGGCGGCGCCATCGGCGCATAGCCCTCGGCACGGAAAGGACCGATCATGGCCTTCGAAAGCGTTAACTATCAGTGCCCTGCCTGTGGCGGCCCGCTGCATTTTGCCAGCGCCGAGCAAAAGCTTGTCTGCGACTACTGCGACTCGCGCTTTGAAGTCGAAGAGGTCGAGGCTCTCTATCGCGAGCGCCAGGACAAGGCAGATGCCAAAGCCGATGCGGCGGCCGCAGCATCCAAGCCCGCATCCGACGATGCGGTGCAGGAACTGGCCCAAAACGCCGGCTATATCTGCTCGTCGTGTGGCGCCGAGCTGATCTCGGACGGCACCGTCGCCGTCTCCACCTGCCCGTACTGTGGCAACCCCGCCGTGGCACCTGGTCAGCTCTCGGGCGACTTCTCCCCCGACCTGGTGATTCCGTTTAAGCTCGGGCGCGACGATGTCTTGGCCGCGCTCAAGGAGCACTACAAGGGCAAGATCCTGCTGCCCAAGAGCTTTGTCACCGGCAACCACATCGACGAAGTCCAAGGCGTCTACGTGCCGTTTTGGCTCTACGGCGCCCGCGTGGACGGCGAAGTGCACTTTGACGCAACCAACGAGACCGTGACCGAGGAATCCGACCGTACCGTCACGACCACCGACCACTACGATGCCTACCGCAAAGGCAATATCTCGTTTGAGCGCGTGCCCGTCGACGGATCGTCCAAGATGCCCGACGGCCACATGGACGCCATCGAACCGTTTGACTACGACGCGTTGCGCCCGTTCTCGGTCGCCTACATGCCCGGCTACATCGCCAACCGCTACGACGAGGACTGCGAGACTTGCAAGGCCCGTGCCGAGCGCCGCATGGAAGAGAGCACGATCTCGGCCCTGCGCGAGACCGTCATTGACGAGTACGATGATGCCTCGGTCGAGAGCAAGCAACTCGACTACACCTGGGAAGACAGCGACTACGCGCTGTTCCCCGTCTGGATGCTCTCAACCTCATGGAATGGCAAGAGCTATCTGTTTGCCATGAACGGCCAGACCGGCCGCATGGTCGGCGAGCTCCCCTGCTCCAAGCCCAAGCTCATTATCGCCTCGCTGCTGTTCTTTGTGATCGGATTTATCCTCTCCCAGATTCTCTTTATGAGCGAATACGCCTTCGATCCGGATTACCTCAGCTTTGATATCGAGGGCATCCTCATTAACATCGTGGCGCCGCTAATCATCGTGATCATCGGAGACGTGTTGCTGGTAGGCCAGCTCAAGACAGCCAACGAGGCGACCCACGCCGACGAGTACTGCGGTGAGCTCGACCTGGTCGAGAAGCACGACACCTTCAGCCACACCGAGACCACCGTTGTCATGAAGGACGACAAGGACGACTAAGTAACCCGATCAACACCACCCGGACTTTGACGAGAAAGGAAGATCACCATGGGACTCTTGAAAGCTGGATTGGGAGCTGCCGGCGGCGTCATGGCCGACCAGTGGAAGGAATTTATCTACTGCGAATCGATGCCCGCTGACGTCTTGGCCTGCAAGGGCAGCAAACGCACCGGTGGCCGCAGCTCCAACACGCGCGGCGAGGACAACGTCATCTCCAACGGCTCCGTCATCGCCGTCAACGACGGCCAGGGCATGCTCGTGGTGCAAAACGGCAAGATCATCGAAGTCGCACTGGAGCCCGGTGAGTTCGTCTTCGATACCGGCAGCGAGCCGAGCGTCTTTAGCGGCAACCTGGGCGATTCCATCAAGGAGACCTTCGCCAATATCGGCAGCCGCTTTACCTTTGGCGGCGACGCGGGCAAGGACCAGCGCGTCTACTTCATCAACACCAAGGAGATCATCGGCAACAAGTACGGCACCGCCTCGCCCGTGCCCTTCCGCGTGGTCGATAACAACATTGGCCTGGACGTTGACATCTCCGTGCGCTGCAACGGCGAGTACTCGTACCGCATCACCAACCCGCTGCTGTTCTACACCAACGTATGCGGCAACGTGACCGATAGCTACACGCGCGACAAGATCGACAGCCAGCTTAAGTCCGAGCTGCTCACCGCCCTGCAGCCCGCCTTTGCCAAGATCTCGGAAATGGGCATCCGCTACAGCGCCATCCCCGGCCACACCACCGAGCTCGCCCGCGCGCTCAACGAGGTCCTCTCTGCCGATTGGCGTGACCTGCGCGGCGTCGAGATTGTGAGCTTTGGCGTCAACTCCATCGCCGCCTCACAAGAGGACGAGCAGATGATCAAGGATCTGCAGAAAGCCGCGGTCATGCGCGATCCCACCATGGCGGCAGCCAACATTGCCAGCGCCCAGAGCGACGCAATGCGCGCGGCAGCCGCCAACCCCAACGGCGCGATGGCAGGCTTTATGGGCATGGGCATGGCAGGTGGCATGGGCGGCATGAACGCCAGCCAGCTGTTCGCCGCCGGCCAGGCACAACAGCAGGCCGCACCGCAGCCGGCACCCGCTCCCGCACCGGCTCCTGCCGCTGCCCCCGCGGCCGGCACATGGACCTGCAGCTGCGGCGCCACCAACAC
>USOF01000187.1 GCA_900556285.1 uncultured Collinsella sp.
GGCTGCGGCTGCTCGCAGGGCGGCGTGCTGGCCGTGTACGCCTGTGCCGCCGACCCGTTTACGGCAGCCATCTGCGGCGCCGCCGTCTACAACGTTGCCGGCAAGCGTGCCGCCGCTGTCGCCGATGCCCCGGCAAGCTTTAAGGTCGCCTTTATCGACGAGCTCTACCGCGCGACCGCCCAGGACATCGCCGATAACCGACTCGAGCTCGAGGAGGCATAAGCCATGTCCGAGCCCGTAACCAATGCCGGCATGAACACGCTCGTCGCCGTGGCCATCGCCCCATGCGGCACCGGCGATGAGCTGTCCGCCGAGGTCGCCGAGGTCGTGCGCGTCATTCGCGAGAGCGGCCTTCCCAACCGCACCACCTCGATGTTCACCGAGATCGAGGGCGACTGGGACGAGGTCATGCAGGTCGTGCGCGACGCAACCTTTGTGTTGGCGAGCAAGGGCATCCGCACCGAAGTCGTGCTCAAAGCCGATATTCGACCCGGATTTACTGACACCATGACCGGCAAGCTTGAGCGCATGGAAGCGCAGATCAAAAAGCAGGAGGAAGCACGATGAGTATCCGCGACAACCTTGATATCTCGGCCTATCTGGTACTCGGCCCCGAAAACACGCTCGGGCGCCCCGTGGGCGATGTAGTGGCCCAGGAACTCGACGCCGGCTTTACCTGCATTCAGGTGCGCTCCAAGGTGGCAAGTGCCCGCGAGATCATCGCGCTGACGGGCGATGCCGCGCAGGCTATCGCACAGGCCGGCAAGACCGGTCAGGTCGCCTTGTTGATTGACGACCGTCTTGACTGCGTACTCGCCGCGCGCGAGCAGGGCATCGCTGTCGACGGTGTGCACGTGGGCCAGAGCGATATTCCCGTCGAGGTCTGTCGCAAGCTGTTGGGCCCCGATGCCATCGTGGGCCTTTCGGCCCGCTGCGAGGAAATGCTCGAGTACGTCAAAACCGCCGACATGAGCCTGGTCGACTACCTGGGCATCGGCCCGCTCCACGAGACCGAGACCAAGCGCGATTGCGGACGCGCGGCCGATGGCTCCATCATCACCAAGAGCTTTGAGGACCTGGCCGCACTCCACGCGGCAAGCCCCGTACCCATCGTGGTGGGCGGCGGCGTCAAGACGGCCGACCTGCCGCAGCTCAAGGCAACCGGCGTCGATGGCTTCTTTGTGGTGAGCGCCGTCTGCAGTGCCGACGACCCCCACGCCGCAGCTAAGGAGCTCGTCGACACCTGGCAGCAGGCATAGGCATAGGCCAAGCAGCTGATTCGCAACCTCATATCTTCAATAGCGGAAAGCGCATCCCGGTTCGAACGTCCATTCCGGGATGCGCTTTCCGCATGCGACTCTTACTCCGCCAGATACGCTTCCAGCGCGGGCAAGGTCGCCTCCGCATCGTGGCGGCCGACCTGGTAGATGCGCTCGAGCTCATCCGGTTCGCGGCACAGCGACGGCACCTTCACCGACTCGCTCGGCCGCACCACAAAGATTTCGCCGGCAGCCTCGCGACGTGCCAGGTCATCGAGCGTGGCATTGTAGACCTCATGCCGATGCTCAAGCGCTGCAACAAACTCCGGGTAGTGACGGAACACGCGCCGCAGCATGGGCATCACGCTGTTAGGCTGCTTCACAAAGCCCGCCGGCTGCGTGAGCACCACGATATTGCGGTCATACCCCTGCGCAAACAGCCATGCGCTGGGGATAGAATCAGCCACGCCACCATCCAGATACTTATGCCCGCCAATAGCAACGGGACGCGTCGCCACAGGAATAGCAGACGACGCCCGGATCCACTCGATATCGCGCTCGTCGCCATACGGTAGATCGTGGTAGACGGCCTTGCCCGTCTCGATATCGGTACACACGCACGTAAATCGCATGGGGCAGGCGCGATACGCCTCCAAGTCGATGGGATCGCGCTCGATAGGCACCTCGTGATAGGCAAAATCGGCATTGAACATATCGCCGGTTCGCAGCCAGCTGGTCACGCTCGCATAGCGCTTGTCGGCGCAATAGGCCTTGTTGTAACGAATGGCACGGCCGATCTGGCGCGATTTAAAGTTGTAGCCAAACGCCGCGCCCGCCGAGACACCCACCATATGGTCGCAGGTCAAACCGCGCTCCATCCAAACGTCGAGCACGCCCGCCGTATACATACCGCGGTAGCCGCCTCCCTCGAGCGCAAGCCCCACCGTGCGCGTCGTATCCGGCTGTGCCATGTGACCATCTCCGTTCCTGCGTTTTAAAACGGGACAAGTATACCCGTCAACATATATCGACTCAGTCGCATTTTTCATGCGCACCCAGGCGTTGCCGTTTGGCGAATAATAGCCGCCCACAGCATGTGCGCCCATATATAATTGCGTGCTGTTGTTTACACTACTCAGCAGTTATCAACAGCGAACATTAGCCGGCAAAGTAACTCAACAACGCAGCAAGGCGGGGGCCTGGATACACGCAAGGCGCCGAGCAACGACGCGTGTACACTACGAGCTCGCCCGACGCCATCCGCCCCGACCTCAGAAAGCCGCTTACAACATGGACACCGCCAGCAATTACACCGAAACGCTCGAAAAGACCGTCCGTGACCTTCTCGAGCGTCAGGATGATCTGATTAGGACGGCCTTTACCGACCAGCTCACCGGACTTGGCAACCGCGGCGGCTTTGCCCATTCCCTAGAGGAAATCTGGGAGCAGGAACTGCCCGTGACCATGGCATTTATCGACATCGATAACCTTAAGCACTGCAACGACGTCTTTGGGCATGACGAGGGCAACCGCTATATCTTGCAGGTAAGTCTCTATCTCAAGCTGTATATGAAAGTGGACGAGGCGGCGTTTCGCATAGGCGGCGACGAGTTTGCCATCCTGTCTACGATTGCGACCGAGGACGACCTCGCCGAGCGCCTGGAACACTGCCGAACGGTCCTACTCAAAAACAACGATTCCGAGATGCCTCACTCGTTTAGCTACGGAGTGTCGCACGCCGACCCCGCCCTGGGTGAAGCCTCCAATCGCATGACACTCGATGCCGACCATCGCATGTACGACTACAAGCTACGCCATGCCATGCATCTTGATCGACGCAATATCGCGCAAGTCCACACCGACGACTTCGAAATAAGCGATCGCGTTTTTGACGCCTTTTCGATGCTCAACGAAGGCCGTTATTGCTTTATCGAGAACTTGGACAAACATCGCACCCTATGGTCACAAGGCGCCCGGCGCGATCTCGGTCTTCCTTCTGAGCATGTAGACAACTGCCACGATTACTGGAAAACGCGCGTCCACCCCGATGACCTTGAGGCCTACATCAACGACATCGACCAAATCTATAATGGCTCCAAACACCGCCGCGTCATGCAGTACCGCATGCGCAATGCCGCGGGCGACTACGTCCCTGTCTCTTATACACATCTCCGAGCCCACGAGACTCCTGAGCATCTCG
>USOF01000188.1 GCA_900556285.1 uncultured Collinsella sp.
GCCTTCGAGGCGGCGGATGCTATCTGCTGCGAGGATACGCGTGTAACGTCAAAGCTACTGGCCCATTTGGGAATCTCTCGTCCGTTGGTGCGGTGCGACGAGAACGTGATCGCATCGCGCTCGCCCGAGCTGATCGGCCGCATTTTGGCGGGCGACGTGATTGCGTTTGCTTCCGACGCGGGCATGCCCAGTGTCTCCGATCCCGGGCAGGTTCTGGTGGACGCGGCGCGCGAGGCGGGTGTTGACGTGGAGGTGATCCCCGGCCCTTCCGCTTGTGTGACCGCGCTGGTTGCAAGCGGCATTTCCTGCGAGCACTTCTATTTCGAGGGCTTTTTGCCACGCAAGCACGGGGAGCGCGTGCGCAGGTTGTCGCAGTTGGCGGCGATTCCCGGTGCGCTGCTGTTCTACGAATCGCCCCACCGCGTCGCGGCGTCGCTCGAGGCGCTCGCCGAGGTCTTTCCCGCCCGTCAGGTTGCCCTTTGCCGCGAGCTCACCAAGCTGCACGAGGAAGTCTTGCGCGGGCCCGCTGCCCAGCTTGCTGAGGAGCTGCGTGCTCGCGGCGAGGTAAAGGGCGAGATTGCGCTGGTCATCGCGCCGCCGAGCGAGGATGAGGAGGCCGGTATCGTGCCGGTTGGCGCCGCGGCAGCGGATCCCGACGAGGCCCTGCGCGAGGATATCCGCGCCGCGCTCGAGGAGGGGGAGCCCGCGTCTGCGGTGGCCAAGCGCCTGTCTCAGAAGTATTCGCGCCGCAAGCGCGATGTCTATGCCATGGTGCTCGATATGCAATAGATGGAGGATATCCAGCCCTTGCGCTAGAATCATCCTCTGTATGCAACGTTTTTCTGGAGGACAAACCCCATGGATCAAAGCAAGCCTTCGTTCTTTATCACGACGCCCATCTACTACGTCAACGCCGATCCGCACCTGGGCACGGCTTATTCCACCATCATCGCCGACGTTCAGGCCCGTTATCGTCGCTCCGCCGGCTATAACGTCAAGTTCCTGACCGGCATGGACGAGCACGGCGAGAAGGTCGCCGAGGCCGCAGCCAAGCATGGCATGACGCCGCAGGAGTGGACCGACAGCCAGGCCCCGCACTTCAAGGAGCTTTGGAGCAAGCTCGAGATTTCCAACGACGACTTCATCCGCACCACCGAGCCGCGCCAGCATCATGCCGTGCAGTACCTGTGGGAGCGCATGAAGGAGTCCGGTTACCTGTATAAGGGCAGCTACGACGGCTGGTATTGCGTGCCTGATGAGACCTACTTCACCGATACACAGGTCCAGAAGGGCGACGAGGAGTACGGCAGCGTCGGCCAGCACCTGTGCCCCGACTGCCACCGTCCGCTTGAGCGCGTGCAGGAGGAGTCCTACTTCTTTAAGCTTTCCGCCTTCCAGGACAAGCTGCTCAAGCTCTATGACGAGCACCCCGACTTTGTCGAGCCTGCGTTCCGCATGAACGAGGTTCGCAGCTTTGTCGAGGGCGGCCTTAACGACCTATCCGTGAGCCGCACGAGCTTTGACTGGGGCATTCAGGTCCCGTTTGACGAGGGTCACGTGACCTACGTGTGGTTCGATGCGCTGCTCAACTATATGACGGCCGTCGGCTACGGTGTCGACACCGACGAGGCGCGTGCCGAGCTGGCCTATCGCTGGCCCGCGCAGTTCCACATCGTGGGCAAGGACATCATCCGCTTCCACTGCGTCATTTGGCCCGCCATGCTCATGGCCATCGGCGAGGCCCTGCCCGAGCACGTCTTTGCCCACGGCTTCCTGACCGTGCGCAATGCCGAGACCGGCAAGGCCGAGAAGATGTCCAAGAGCCGCGGCAACGCCATCGCTCCGCAGGACGTTATCGATATGTTGGGCGTCGAGGGCTATCGCTACTACTTCATGACCGACGTCGTCCCCGGTACCGACGGTGCCATCAGCTTCGATCGCATGGAGCAGGTCTACAACGCCGACCTGGCCAACAGCTGGGGCAACCTTATCTCGCGTTCGCTCAACATGAGCGGCAAGTACTTTGATGGTTGCGCGCCCGCCAAGCCCGCATCGTTCGATGCGTTCGACAACCCGCTGGCAAAGATCGCCGATGGTCTGGTCGACCGCTACATGGCCAAGATGGACGTGCTCGATTACGGCGGAGCCAAGGACGAGGTCATGGAGCTCATCCATGCCGCCAACCACTACATCGAGGACTCCGAGCCTTGGGCACTTGCCAAGGACGAGGCCAAGGCTGACGAGCTGGCGTTTGTGATCTACAACCTGCTCGAGGCCATCCGCATTGCCGCCCACCTGCTGATGCCGCTCATGCCTCAGACCTCTGCCGAGGCCCTGCGCCGCCTGTCCTGCGAGGACGAGGCCGCGACCGACGACCTCAAGGGCATTTGCGCTTGGGGCCTGCTTGCCGGCGGTCAGCCTGTCGAGAAGGGCGAGCCGCTGTTCCCGCGTCTGGGCTAAGATGCAGCGCGCCATATCGGCAATTTGCTGTTTAGCTGTAAGGGCATGGCCGCCACGGTCCATGCCCTTTTGTTTCAAGACGCCGCCATCATGCTAAGGAGGCAACCATGACAACTTCGCCTTTGGCAAACCCCACGGCCACCAGGGAGCTGCTAGAGGAGTTTGGCCTTGCGACCAAGCATCGCCTGGGCCAGAACTTTCTAATCGACAATCATGTGATCGAGCGTATCTGCGAGCTTGCCGAGCTTGCAGGTGACGAGCGCGTACTCGAGGTGGGTCCGGGTTGCGGCACGTTGACACTTGCGTTGCTGCAGGAGGCGGCGTGCGTTACGTCCATTGAGGCCGATCCTGAGCTCGAACCGGTGCTCGACGCCCACGCCGCCGACTATGCCAACTTCCGCTTTATCATGGGCGACGCGCTTAAGGTGGGCCCGGAGCAGATTGAGCAGGCTGCGGGCGGTGAGCCGACGGTGTTTGTCGCGAACCTGCCCTATAACGTGGCGGCGACGATCATCCTGCAGTTCTTTCAGACGATGCCGGCGCTCAAGCGTGCCGTCGTCATGGTGCAAAAGGAGGTTGCCGATCGCATTGCCGCAGTGCCGGGTAACAAGACCTACGGCGGCTATACGGCAAAGCTCGGCCTGTATGCGCAGGTGACGGGTCGCTTTGAGGTGCCGCCGCGCTGCTTTATGCCGGCGCCGCATGTGGATTCGGCCGTCGTGCGCATCGACCGTGTTGACGGCGTAGCGCCCGAGGGGCTTGATCGCGAGTTTGTGGCCCGCGTGATTGACGCTGCGTTTGCTCAGCGTCGCAAGACCATCCGCAATTCCATGAGCGCCAACGGCTTTGCCAAGGACGTGCTCGATGCCGCCTTTGAGGCTTGCGGTATCGCGCCCACTACGCGCGCCGAGACGCTTGATGTTGCCGACTTTGTCCGCCTGGCCCAGGAGCTAATCCATGATGCCTAATGCCGCACGCGTGACCTGTC
>USOF01000189.1 GCA_900556285.1 uncultured Collinsella sp.
GGCAGCGTCAGATGTGTATAAGAGACAGAGCTCTGCCAATGAGGCACAGCTCGTGGAATACCGCCGCGCCGACGTCGGCTTTGTTTTCCAGTTCTACAATCTGGTCCCCAACCTGACGGCGCTCGAAAACGTCGAGCTCGCGGCGCAAATCTGCCCCGATTCGCTCGATGCCGAACAGACGCTTCGCCAGGTTGGCCTGGGCGAACGCCTGGGCAACTTTCCGGCACAGCTTTCGGGCGGCGAGCAGCAGCGCGTGTCCATCGCCCGCGCACTGGCAAAGAACCCCAAGCTGCTCCTGTGCGACGAGCCCACGGGCGCGCTCGACTATAAAACCGGCAAGCAGATCTTGCAGCTGCTGCAGGATACCTGCCGCAAGCAGGGCATTACGGTCATTATCATCACGCACAACTCCGCGCTCGCGCCCATGGCCGATCGCCTGATCCGCTTTAAGAGTGGTCGCGTGGAGAGCGAGACGGTCCAGCAAAATCCCGTGCCTATCGAGACGATCGAGTGGTAGCGCCCATGGACCAGGACCGCCAAAACAGCCAACGCCGCGACGCGCGGAACATGGAGCACGAGCAGGATTTTACGACCTATCGCACCGCCCAAAGTTCAAACGATATGGTGCCGACGGTTTTTCGCCGCGGCATCCACCGCACAATCCGCGGCAGTCTTAAGCGCTTCTTATCTATCGTGGTCATCACCGCGCTTGGCGTGAGCGTGATGTGCGGTCTTAAGGCAGGCTGCGAAGATTTGCGCGATTCGGTCGACGCCTATTTTGACCAGCAGAATGTCTATGACATTAACGTGCAGTCGACCTATGGCCTTACGCGCGACGATCTTGCGGCTATCCAAGAGGTCGACGGCGTCGAGACGGCCGAGGGTATCTACACCGAGACCGCCTACACCGCCGTGGGCACAGCGCGCGAGCGCGTGGTCGTGCAAAGTCTCTCCAAGGAGAACATCGATCAGCCGGTGCTCGTGAACGGCGATTTGCCCGAGAGCGCCGATGAGGTCGCGGTGACTTCGAAGTTCCTGAAGGCTTCGGGCAAAAGGCTCGGCGATACGGTGAGCTTTGCCGCCAATGACGTGAGCTCGTCCAACCAAAGTGCCAAGGATCAGTTCGGCACAGGCAATTACACCATCACGGCCGAGGTTCTCGATCCCACCGACGTGAGCTCCGACTCGACGGTCAACGCCTTCCGTGCCGCCTCGGCTGCGGACTATAAGTTCTATGTGAACGAGGACGCCGCGACATCTTCTTCCTACTCCTCGGTCCACGTGATCGTCGAGGGAGCCAAGAGCCTCAACTCCTATTCGGATGCCTACACGACAAAGATCAACGAGGTCAAGGGCAATATCGAGAAGATCCGCAGGGAGCGTGAGAAGGCACGTGCTCAGGAGTTGACGGTTGACACGCCGGCAAGCTTGGATGCGGCCGAGCGCCAGGCGAATATGCTCTTTGGGATTGAACAGGGCAACATCGACCGTATGGCCGAGGGCAGCGACGAACGTGCACAGGCGCAAGCTGACCTGGACCAGCGCCGCGCCGCCGCTGACCAGCATTTTGCCGATGCCCGCGCCGAGCTTTCCGATCTGGGCGAATGCACTTGGTACATCCAGGACCGCGGTAACATCGCAAGCTACTCGAGCGTCGAGAGCGATAGCTCGTCAATTGAGGCCATCGCCACGGTGTTCCCGTTTATCTTCTTTATCGTCGCCGTGCTCATCAGCCTCACCACCGCCACGCGTATGGTTGAGGAGGAGCGCACGCTCATCGGCCTGTATAAGGCGCTCGGTTATTCGCGCGGGCGCATCCTGTCCAAATACGTGGACTATGCGCTGTGGGCTTGTCTGATCGGCGGCGTGCTCGGCAACATCATCGGCTTTGTGGGCCTGCCGCTGTTCTTGTTTACGGTGTTCGACGACATGTACTCGCTGCCTCAGATGCTGCTTTCGTACGACATCGTGTCCTCAATCGTCTCGGTGGCGCTGTTTGCCGTGGGCGTGGTGGGCGCCACGATTATCGCCTGTCGTCACGAGATGGCCGAGACCCCAGCCTCGCTCATGCGTCCCAAGGCCCCGCGCGCCGGCTCGCGTATCTTGCTTGAGCGTATCGGCTTTATCTGGCACCGCATGGGCTTTTTGAACAAGGTGGCAGCGCGTAACCTGTTCCGCTACAAAAAGCGTGCCTTTATGACCATCTTTGGCATCGCGGGCTGCACGGCGCTTGTGATTTGCGGCATGGGCATTCGTGATACGTCGGTCGCGCTGTCGCCCAAGCAGTACGGGCATATCACGCGCTATGACTTGCTGGCGGTCGCCAATCCCGACGATTTTTCGCAGACGTGCGCGGCATTGGATGAGCGCAGCGCGGCCAAGGATTCCGACGTGACCGTGACCTCGACCCTGCCGATTATGACCGACAACGTCACCTTTACATTTGGCGGCAAGAGCGAGACCGTGCAGCTGATCGTGATTCCCGACGACCGCACGGGTGACTTGGGCGATTACGTGCGCCTGGAGGATGAGTCCAAAGAACCGCTCGCCCTGCGTGACGGGGACGTGTATTTAAGCAAGAGCTCGCAGCTGGTGCTGGGGATTCAGCCGGGCGATACAGCACACGTCCAGGATTCGTCGCTCAACGTTGCCAAGGTCAAAGTCAGCGACATTTCGCTCAACTATCTGGGCAACACGCTTTATATGACTCAGGGCACCTATGAGCGCGCGTTCGGTCGAAGCGCACGCCTTAACGGCGTCTTTGTGCTGCTTAAGGGTTCGTCGGCCGACCAGATTGCGTTTAGCAAGAATCTTAAGAGTGACGGCTGGCTCACGATTTCGAGTACGGCCGAGCATTGGGAAAACTATGAAGCGAACTTTACGATTATCAATTCGGTCGTGGTGCTCGTGACCTTTATGGCAGCGTGTCTGTCGTTTGTGGTGGTGTTTACGCTGTCCAACACCAACATCTCCGAGCGCGAACGCGAGCTGGCGACCATCAAGGTGCTGGGCTTCCGCCGTGGTGAGGTGCACCATTACGTCAACAAGGAGACGTTGATTCTCACGGCGATTGGCGCCGCTCTGGGCGTGCCGCTAGGCGGCTTGCTGGCCGAGAGCTTTACCTACATTTTGCAGATGCCGTCGCTGTACTTTGACGTCGAGGTCGAGCCGCTAAGCTACGTGCTCGCCGTGGTGCTTTCCTTTGGCTTTACGTTTATCGTCAATCTCGCCACCAATCGTACTCTCAACAAGATCGACATGGTCGGCGCCCTCAAAAGCGCCGAGTAACCTGCCCTGGGATTCAAGTTCTAGCGAGCTGCCGACGCGCCCGCAGCAGCATTTTTGCATAAACCGCCCCGCCAAATGCATACTTTGACGGGGCGGTTGCTTTTTGCCCACAGGTACCCCAGGGGGCGCCGTGCAAATTCCGGAGTATTCAGCGT
>USOF01000190.1 GCA_900556285.1 uncultured Collinsella sp.
GTACAGCCCTATCAATCAAATGGGAAAGCTCCATTGCGCGGTCACCGTGCGCCTCAAGCGTTATCGTTCGCACATCGCTGTCGCCCTCATCACGCTTGAGCGTCACCGAAAGATACTCATCCGTCAGCTCGTCCTGGAATTGTTCGCCCCATTCCAGCAGGCAAGCACCCTCATAGCCCAGCACATCGAAAATGCCCGTATCCTCGAGCTCGTAGGCATGCTCCAGGCGGTATAGATCAAAGTGAAACAGCGGAATACGACCTTGATCGTGAACGGCCATGAGCGCAAACGTAGGGCTCGTAACCATATGCCCATCGCCCAGCCCGCGCGAGACGCCCTTGGTAAAGTGAGTTTTGCCCACTCCCAGGCCACCGGTCAGGATGAGCACATCGCCGTCCTCAAGGCACGGTGCAATTAGCTCGCCAAAGTACTCCGTATCGGCAGCGCAAGTCGTTTTGTAAGTACCTACCCCCAGGCGCTCCAGGGACATATATGCTCCTTATTATTCCGAGACGTCCTCTGGTGCGGGATGTCGCTCCAGATAGTCGCCCAGCATCTTAAAGTCTTCCTCCAGCAGCTCCTGCCACGCCGGATTGCGCAGCGCTGCTGCCGGATGGAACGTGGGCATTACTACAAAATGCCCCATCTGGTGGAACCTGCCGCGCAGCTTAGTAATGCCAATCTCGGTCTTAAGCACAAAGTGCGTCGCGGGGTTGCCGAGCGTCACGATAATATCGGGCCAGATGCTTCGAATCTGCTCACGCAAAAACGGCGAGCAAGCCAACACTTCCTCGGGACGCGGATTGCGGTTTCCCGGCGGGCGGCACTTAAGCACGTTGGCAATGTAGACGTCTTCGCGTTTGAGGCCCGCCAGCGACAAAATGCCGTTGAGGTCCTCGCCTGCCGCCCCCACAAAGGGTTCGCCCTGCAAATCCTCGTTACGACCCGGTGCTTCACCAATAAACATGACGCGGGCGCGGGGGTTTCCCACACCAAACACGATATTGTGGCGCGACTGGTAGAGCTGGCAGAGGTGACAATCGCCCAGAACAGCCTCAATCTCCTCGAGTGCGACCTCACGTGGCGCCTGATGGGTATGGCCGGGGATGTGCATGACGCCCATGGCGACTCCTACACGTAGACCTTGTCGAGGCGCATGCCAAAGCCGCAGGCGACCTCGTAGTTAATCGTTCCGCGCAGTCGGGCCATCTCGTCCATAGTGATCTCGGCATCGCCATCGCGGCCGACAATAATCATCTCGTCACCATACTCGGCCTCGGGAATCTCGTGTGCCGGGTTGGACTGAATGGCGACCATAAACTGATCCATGCAGATATTGCCAACCTGACGCACGCGCTCGCCGCGATACAGCACGTCCATACGATTGGAAAGCGTACGCGATAGGCCGTCGGCATAACCGATCGGCAGCGTGCAGATCTGAACGCGCGTACGCGGTACGCGGTAGGTAAAACCGTAGCCCACACCCTCGCCCATCGCAGGGTGTGCCACGCGCGTCACGCGCGCATGGACGCTCATAACGGGATCGAGCTGCATCACGTGGCCGCTCAGCTCGCACGGCTGCATGCCATACAAGCCAACGCCGGCGCGAATCATATCAAAATGCATCGAAGGGTCGAGCATCGAGGACGGCGTGTTGGCGCAGTGCACGATACCGCACTCAAAACCCGCATCCTTAATGGCCTGAACGGCCTCGGTAAAGCGCTGGCACTGCAGCTTGTAGTCCCAGCCCGAAGGTTCATCGGCAGTGGCGAAGTGTGTAAATACGCCATCGCACTGAATGCCGCGATGGAAACTAATGCCGCGGACAAAGTCGAGCACCTGCGTGTAATGTACGCCGATACGGTTCATACCCGTCTCGATGGCGAGATGATACTTACCCACCTTGCCCGCCGCGACGGCGCATTCGCCATACGCAAGAGCAAAGTCAGACGTATAGACCGAAGGCATGATATCAAACTCGAGCAACGTCGGAATGGCCTCGATAGGCGGCTCGCTTAGGATGAGGATGGGTTTCGTAATCCCGCCCTGTCGGAGCTCAACGCCCTCGTTAACCGTCGCCACGGCAAACATGTCGGCACCGGCCGAATACATGATCTTGGCGCACTCAACAGCTCCATGACCATAAGCACCGGCCTTGACCACGCAGCACAGGCGCTGACGTGGATTCAGCAAGTTCTTATAGGCCCTCGTGTTGCGACGGAGCGCCCCGCGGTCGATCTCGACCCAGGACCAGCGCGTCAAATCGGCTTTATTCATGATTAGTCATCCGACCCTTCGTCCATGATTCCCAGATCTTCGAGCGCATCCTTTGCCGCCAGTTCCATGGCCGGACCGATCAAGTCGATAAGATCGGTCGCGATAACGCTCTTCTCGCCATACTCCGTCGCCGCAGCAAAGCCGGCATAGCTGTGGAGTGCGACGGCATACGAGTACAGCAGCTCCCAACGGTCCATCTCGTCACGCATGGTCGCAAGCGTTCCTGCAAGGATACCTGCGAGGACATCACCCGAACCAGCGGTCGCCAACGACGCTGGGCCCGAAAGCGGCAGCAGCACGCGCTCGACGCCGCAAATGGCCGTCGTCGGGCCCTTAGCGATAACAACGAGATTATCGGAACCGGCAGCCCAGACAATCTTTTGAGCAGCGGCAATAGCAGTGCCAAGATCATTGACCTCGTCGCCGGCAACGAGACGCGAAAGCTCGCGATAATGCGGCGTCATAACGAGCGGCTGCTCGCGACGGTACATCTCGGGATTACTGTCGATACCGTCAATTGCAATCTTGGCAAGGCAGTTGAGCGCATCTGCATCTAGGATAAGCGGCACATCGAGCTCAAGCAGGCCCGAAACGACTTGCATCGATCCGGCAGACGTCGTCATGCCAGGCCCACACACAACGCAGCTGTACTTCTTAGCAATCTCGCACACTGTCATACGCGCAGCGGCACCAAAAGATCCACGGGAATCAGACGGAATGGCGAAAACGGGAATCGACGGGAGCGCCATACGAATAAGGTTGGCGCACGCATCGGGCGTCGCAACGGCCACATAACCGGCACCAGCACGAGCGGCAGACTTTGCGGCCATGATGGCGGCACCAGGATATTGTGCCGAACCGGCAACGATGAGCGCGGAGCCGCGCGAATACTTATCGATATTCGTGGGCAGCGGGGCAAAGTAGTCCACCAGATCACCGGGCTCAACGATCTCGGCAGCATGATCGACATCATCGATGACTTCGTCGAGGCGGTCGTACAGACCGCCACACACCAGGTCGCCAGCATACTCCGGACCGTCAGCGCTGTAGAGGCCAATCTTAGGGGCAATCATCGTCACGGTACACTCGGCACGGATGCAGTCGTCATCCACAACGCCCGTCTCGGCATTCAGGCCCGAGGGAACATCGATAGAAACAACGT